>JANPOR010000255.1:0-5540 GCA_031428075.1 Hymenobacter sp.
GTAAGACGCCGATTTTTTGTTCTCGAAAGATACAACGCTAAGTGCTGGCGGTCGGCATTGCATCAGGCATTGTATCAAATAATCAGGGGCCCAGTAAAAGTTAAACTTTGTCAATATTTTTGTTACCTTACTGCTGATGAAACAACTTTTTACTCACCTCACTGCTACTTTTTACTTTGCCCGCGGCAGGATGCCAAGTTTGCTGGTCGCCTGGCTAGTGCTGCTGGCGAACCCGGCGCGGGCCACGCACATCGTGGGCGGCGAGCTGGAGCTGGAACACGTCAGCGGCATTGCTTACGTACTGCGCATGAACCTGTACTTCGATGCTGTGAACGGCCAGCCGGGGGCCCTGGACCAAGAGCTAACAGCCAGTATTTTTGATAAATCCACTAACCTGCGGATACTCAACGTAGTGCTGCCGCTGACCGGTAACACCTTCGTGAACTACACCAACCCGATCTGCGCCGTGCCCACGCTCAGCACCCGCAAATTGGTGTACAGCCAAACCATTCAGCTACCGGCTAGCACCTACAACAGCCCAGGCGGTTACTACGCGGTTGTGGAGCGCTGCTGCCGCAACGTGACCATCAGCAACATTCAAGTGCCAAGCGCGGCGGCCCAGACGTTTTACCTGGAGTTTCCGGCCGTGGTGCGGGGCGGGCAGCCGTTTTACGACTCCACGCCGCGCATCTTCCCGCCCCTAGCCGACTATGCTTGCCGCAACGAGCTGTTTTACTACGACTTCAGCGGCACAGACGCCGACGGTGACTCGCTAGCCTACGACTTGGTGACGCCCCTCAACGGGCACTCCACCACCGCCGCGCCCAAGCCGGCGCAGGCCGAATCCGCCCCTTACGCCCCCATCAACTGGAATCCCGGCTTAAGTGCCCAAAACCAGATTCCGGGCAATCCCACGCTGCAGATCAACGGCCGCACCGGCCGCCTTACCGTGCGGCCCGCCAATCTGGGCCTGTTCGTGTTCGGGGTGCGCTGCGCGGAGTACCGCCGGGGTGAAAAAATCGGGGAGTGCCGCCGCGACTTCCAGCTGATGGTGCTCAACTGCGCGGCCAACCGTTCGCCCAGCCTGCTGGTACTGCCGCCGGCCACCATGGGCGGCACGGCTCCCTACCGGCCGGGACGCGATACGCTGCGTCTGCGCCCCGGCGCCGACCGCTGCGTGAGTCTGCGCTTTACCGACCCTGACCCCAACTCCGTGCTCACGCTCTCGTTGCACCCGGTCAACTTCGCGGGCAACTTGCCCACATTCGCCACCACGGCCTCCACCTCGGGCCGGGTCCACGCCGCCGGGGCCCCTGATACGCTCACGGCTACGCTGTGTTTCCCAGACTGCCTTAACTCGCGGGGCCAAGTGTTTTTATTAGACGTGATTGTGGCCGACAACGGTTGTAGCCTACCCCGGCGCGACACCACACGGGTGGCGTTCATTGCCGTGCCGCCGCCCAACGGGCCGCCGCTGCTCAGCAGTACAGCAGGGCCCGTTTTGCCCCTGCACGCGCGGGTGGGCGACGTAGTGGCCTTCGACCTCACCGGCACCGACCCCAACAACGACCCACTGGCCTTGACCATGAGCGGGGCTGATTTTGCGCCGGCCACTGTGGGGGCCGCTTTAACCCAGGCCGCGGCCGGCGGACGCGTGCAGGGCCACTTTACATGGCGGGTGACGTGCGCAGCGGTGCGGACGGCGCCGTACGTGTTCACTTTTACGGCTTCGGCCACGCCCTGCGGCGGAGCACAGGCGGCCACGCTGGCCGTGCCGGTAATCGTTGATTACGCCAACGTGGCTCCCGTGCTCACGGCCACGCTGCCACCAGCCGGGCTGGCGGGGGCCCTGCCGCCCGTGGTGCGCCTGCCGCTGGGCGGCACTTACACCGCCACGCTCGCTGGCACCGATGCCAACCGCGATGGACTGACGATGACGGCCACTGGCCAGGGCTTCGACCTGGCCGGGGCGGGCATGAGCTTCGCGGCGCAAAACGGTACCGGCCAGGCCAGCGGCACCTTCCACTGGGAAGCCAACTGCGCCGCCGTCGCCCTCCACCAAGCCCTAACCGTGACCTTTACCCTGGTAGACGCCACCTGCCAGCCCTTGCCCCAAACCCGCACCGTGCGCTTCGAGGTCGTCAATGCCGACACGGCCGCGGTGACGCTCTACAATGTTATTACCCCCAACGGCGACCGCCAGAACGAGGCTTTTCACCTACCCGGCCTGCCGCCGAATTTTTGCGACGCGGAATTTGCCAGCCTTCGGATTTTCAACCGTTGGGGCCAGCAGGTGTACGAAACCGCCGACCGCAATTTCAGCTGGGGCGGCCAGGGCACGGCGGGCGCATACTATTACTTGGTAACTTACACCGACGGGCGCCACTACAAGGGCTGGCTGGAAGTGCTGCCGTAGGACCAGGGCCCCGGCCGGGCTGAAAAAGCGCCTGGCAAACGGCTTGTTTGTCAAGAAATCGGAAACGGAACGGTTGGGGTTGCGCATTGCCGACGCAACGCGATGCGCAGCAGCCCGTTGAACGAAAAGTTTTGCTCATTTTTCCGCTTTCACTCATGCATTTTTCGCTCATCCATGCCGCCTCGTTGGCCACCTACCTACCGGCCACCGCGCTGGCCCAATCCCACCCAACCACTCCAACCAAGCCGCCGGCCTCGGCCGTCACTACGCCGCCCAGCCGGGGCCTCAAGCCGGTACAGGTAGCAACTTTTCCCGACCAGCGCGTAACCGGCGTGACGGTGTCGCGCCAAGGCCGCATCTTCGTCAACTTCCCGCTCTGGGAAGATGGACACCGCGAATCGGTGGCCGAGATTGTGCCCGGCCAGGCCCCGCGCCCCTACCCCGACGCCATCTGGAACGCCGCCGTGGCCGACCCCAAGGCCCCCGCCTCGCCGGCCCAGCGCTTCGTGTGCGTGCAGAGCGTGGTGGTGGACGACCAGGACCGGCTGTGGGTGCTCGACCCGGCCTCACCCAAGTTCACGGGCGTGGTGCCGGGCGGCGCCAAGCTGGTGCAGTTCGACCTCACTACCAACAAGGCGGTGCGCACCATCCTGTTTCCTGACAACGTAGCGCCGTCCAAAAGCTACCTGAACGACGTGCGCTTCGATACCAAGCGCAATTTCGCTTACCTCACCGACTCCGGCACCGGGGCCCTGGTGGTGCTAAACCTGAAAACTGGACGCGCCCGCCGCGTGCTCGAAACCCACCCCTCGGTGCACCCCGAGCCGGGCCTGGACCTGGCCGTGAACGGCCACGTGCTGCGCGAACCTGACGGCAAAAAACCTAGTTTTCAAGTTGATGGCATCGAGCTCAGCGCCGACGGCAACACGCTGTACTACCAGGCCCTGATGGGCCGTACGATGTACCGCATCGGCACTGAGTTCCTGCGCGACAGCACCCTGAGCCCGGCCAAGCTGGCAGCGCACGTCGAGAAGTTGGCCACGCCCGGCGCCTCCGACGGTTACGGCCGCGACGCAGCCGGCAACCTCTACACCTCGGGCATCGAAAACAATAGCATCCACCGCGTGACGGCCACCGGCAAGGTCGAAACCATCGCCCAAGGCCCCGAAATCTCCTGGCCCGACACCTTTGGCTACGGCCCCAACAACACGCTGTACTTCACCACTTCGCAAATTCAGACGCAGGACAAGTACAACAAGGGCCAGAGTACCCGCACCCAGCCCTACGGCCTGTGGAAGCTCGACCTGAGCCAGACCAAGTAGCCATTCCGCCGCACCTTACCGCAGGCCCCGCCGAAACATTTCGGCGGGGCCTTTCGCGTTTATTGGGAGCGGGACCTAGTCTCGCTTAGCCCGTGCGAGCCGCGCTATAAAACGGTAAATAACTACTAACCAGCTAGGCGGACGGGGGGCTTACTTTGGATATGCATTCAAGCCCTTCTTTTACCCTTCACTCCACTGCCCATGCTGAATTTTTGCCTGACCAACTCCTTTTTGGCCGGCCGGCGCGCCGCGTCCGGGCTACTGGGCCTGGCCCTGCTGAGCGCCTGTAGCCAGCACGACGCCGCTCTGCCCGCCCCGCGCGCGACTGGTGCCGGCCTGACAGCCAGCCTCGGCAACGGCGTCAACCTACAGCCTTCGTACTACAACGGCGGCAACCCCAACTTCGGCTGGGCGCTGATGAAGCAGCAGCCCAATATCAAGACCGTGCGCATCGAAATTGAGCCCGACAAGGTGAGCCAGGCCCAAAACTGGATTGCGCAGGCCAAGGCCAACGGCTACGCTATCATCGCCACCTACCACAAGTCATCGGTGCTGGGCACTGATGATACGGCCGAGCTGACAGCGGCCGCCAGCTGGTGGAAAACCAACTACGGCGCCCTCGGGGGCGGCTTCACCATCAACCTGATGAACGAGTGGGGCAGCCACAGCCTCTCGGCCAACTCCTACGCCGTGGCCTACAACAGCGCCATCGCCACCGTGCGGCAAGTGTACAGCGGGCCCATCATCATCGACTGCCCCGGCTACGGCCAGGAAACGGCCGTCGCGGCCTCGGCGGCCAAGGGCTACAACAGCACCCGCATCGCCGACAACAACGTGGTGCTTTCGATGCACATCTATCCCAACGGCTACAACCAGGCCCTGAACCACAACTTGCAGCAGTCCGACCTCGACGACCTAGCGTCGACCGGGCGGCCCTGCATCGTGGGCGAATTCGGCAACAGCCCCGCGGGGCCCGTGTACTGGCAGGACCTGGTGAACTACGGCAAAAGCAAGGGCTGGACCGTACTGGGCTGGTGCTGGAACGGCGACGGCGGGGGCATGAACATGGTGGGCCCCTCATGGGCATCGAACGGCGGGGCCACGTCCTTCACGCTCAGCGCATACTTCGGCCAAGTGTACAACTTACTATAATCGTAGGCGCTGCCCCATCCCAGAAAAGTACCTCAGCAGAAAAGCAGAAATACCCCGAACAGGCCCGCTCACCGTACCCCCGGAAAGTACCGGCAGGTACCCGGTTTCTTTCGGGGCCAATCGGCCAGTTCTCCTCATGGTTCCAGGACCGAAGACCCGCGGGTTTTCGGTCCTGTTGTTTCATTGAGCAAATGTTTATGGGGATGATTCGACAATAGAGCGATTTAATAATCAGTGTACAGATAGTTTTGCCTGGCTTACCGCATGAAACCTTACTCTCAAGGCCTGCGCGAACGCGTGGCCAGCGCCTGTGCCCAACCGGGGCGGACCATTGCCCAGATAGCCGCCGCATTCAGCGTGAGTACGGCCTTCGTGGACAAGCTTTTGTGGCGGCAGCGAACCACGGGTTGGGTCGCGGCGCGGCCCCACACTGGCGGCCCAGCGCCCAAACTCGATGCGGCGGCGCAGGCGCAGTTGGTAGCTTGGATTGGCCAGCGGCCGGACAGCATGCTGGCCGAACTACGGGCGGCGCTGGAAACAGGCGGCGGCCCAGCCGTGCGCCGGACGTTGATTTGGCAGGGGCTGGCGGCGCACGATTTGCGGCGAAAGAAAAGAGTGTCCACGCCGCCGAGCGCGACACCGAGCGGGTA
>JANPOR010000256.1:0-2283 GCA_031428075.1 Hymenobacter sp.
AGAAGCCCCGCCAGCGTGGCCGAAAGATAAGAAGCCAATGTGCCGCAAATCAAGGCTTTGAAACCCAATTTTGCCAAATCGGACCGGCGCGAGGGCGCCAGCTCGCCGATGCCGCCCACCTGGATGGCGATACTACTGAAATTTGCGAAGCCGCACAGTGCGAAGCTGGAGATGAGCAGGCCTCTGGGCGACAGCGCATTGGCGGTTTTTTGAAGGGCAGTGAGGTCGAGGTAGGCTACGAACTCGTTGAGTACCATCTTGGTGCCCATCAGTCCGCCCACGGTGGTTATGTCCTTGCCCGGCACGCCCATCGCCCAGGCAAAGCCGGCGAAAAGGTAGCCTAGAATGAATTTCAAGCTAAGCTGCGGTAGGCCGATGAGCAGACCTGCTTTGCCCAGCAGGTAGTTGATCAGCGCGATAAGAGCAATGAAGCCGATGAGCATGGCCACCACATTGAATCCTACCTTGAGGCCGTCGGAAGCGCCGTGCGAGATGGCGTCCACAAGGTTGGCGTCCTGCTTTTTTACTTCCAGCTTCACCGTGCCTTTGGTTTCCGACACCTCGGTTTCGGGGTATACGATTTTGGAAATGACCAGGGCCCCGGGAGCTGCCATCAACGAGGCTGCCAACAGGTAGGGTGCTGGCACGCCGAGGGCGATGTACACGGCTAGCACGCCGCCCGCGATGCAGGCCATCGAGCCCGTCATGGAGGCCAGCAGCTCGCTCATCGTCATGCCCGGCAGGTAGGGTTTAATCATGATCTGGGCCTCGACCTGGCCCACAAAGGTGCTGGCCACGTTGCTCACGGCTTCGGCGCCGCTCACGCCCATCAGCCAGTGCACGCCCCGCGCCACCACGGCCACCACGCGTTGCATGATGCCGAGGTGGTAAGCCATGCTCACGAGCACGGCCACGAAAATGATGGTGGGGATGATGCTGAAGAAGAAAATGAACGTATTGCTGGGCCCAAAGGCTTTGCTCAATACCGCACTGTTGACCATCGGCCCGAACACGAACGCTGCGCCTTCCTTCGAAAAATCCAGAATCTTGGTGATGGCTGCGCCCAAAAACTGGAAAATTCGCTGCCCCACCGTGGTTTTCAAGATGAACACGGCCAGCCCGAGTTGCAGGGCCAGCCCCGTGCCCACGAGGCGGTAGTTGATGGCCCTACGGTTGTTGGAAAGGGCGAAGGCCAAGCCAAGAATCAGCGCAATGCCGATGAGGCCGGTGAAGCGTTCCATGCAGGAAAGGAGAAAAGAGGAGCCGGAATGTTGGGCGGGTGCTGAAATCGTCAAAGATAGCCGAACGCGGTAGTTCGCCCCAGCCGCCGGCCAACAGCCCCAACAGCGGTAAGGAATAGGAAATGCGGTATATTGACCGTTTCCAAGCTGGGTGGCCGCGGCCGGGCCGGGGGTAATTCTTCGTGTTTTAAACCCAAGCCATGAAAAACGATGCTCGCCGCTTGGCCACCGTGGCCGTTTGCGTGTACACGGCGGCCTTCTTGGTTACCGTGCTGCTGCACGAAGTAGCCCACGCGCTGGCGGCGCTGGCCGTGGGGATTCACCCAACGCTGTTCAATTCGCACGTCGATACTCCGTCTGCGGGGCCCTGGCGAGAAATACTCATCGCCTTGGCGGGACCAGTGCTCAGCCTCGTGCAGGGCTTGGTGGGGCTGGTGCTCGCGGTACGTGGGCGTGGCACGGGCGCCAAAGCCCTGTTTGGGCTGTCTTTGGGTGTATTTGGCATAATAAATTTTCTGGGCTATGTAATGACCGGCCCGGTGGCGGACTACGGTGACGTAGGCCAAGCCGAAAAGCTGCTGGGTGTGCCCATCGCCGCCGCTATAGTAGCCGCGGTGGCGGCGGCCGTGATAGTAGTGCTGGTCGTGCGGCGCACAGCCCCGCTGTTTATGCGCTTTGTGCCCACCGCCGGGCCCGGAGCCACGCCCGCCGAGGTGAAGGCGCAAAAGCGGCGCTACCTATGGCCCTTGTTGGGCTGGCCTTGGTTGCTGGGCTCTATTCTTATCACGGTCTTGGGGTGGCCCCTGTCTAACTTCCTCAGCGTAATCTACCCGCCCATGAGCAGTATGGTGCTGGGGGTCGCGTTTGGAGCGGCCGTAAGACGGCCTGCGCTGCTGGGGACTCCGGCGACCCCGGCCGTGCTGCGGACCTGGCTTTGGGGCCCAGTGCTGGCGCTGGGCATAATGGCGATAGTGTTTCGGCTCCTGAGCGCGGGCGTGCAGTTGTAAACCAGAGAAAATACTTCATAATAAAGCCTGTTTCC
>JANPOR010000257.1:0-1886 GCA_031428075.1 Hymenobacter sp.
TTCGGGCGAACGGTGGGCGGGGATAAGGCCCGCCTCTACGTACACGATTCGTGAAATCACTGTATGTCACTACTTAGCAGATCATATGCAGTGTCGGGCGGCAAAATATCGTCCTCCCGTTTCGCCAAACTAAGTCCAGCATCTTCGGACTTATTGGCTTTTTTTGTTCAACTTTCCGACCCCGGGTGGGTTTCGGCAGCCCTAGCTTGCCGGGGCCCGGCCGCTGGGCTTTTCCCACCCTTCTCAACTTTCCATGCAACGCGTTTTCATCACCGGAGCCAACCGGGGCCTGGGCCTCGAACTCACTCGCCAGTACCTGGAGCGCGGCGACCACGTGCTGGCCGCCAGCCGCCAGCCCGAGGCCGCCCGCGAGTTGCAGGCCCTGCGCCGACAGTACCCCGAGCGCCTGACCCTGCTGGCCCTCGACGTGACCGACGACGCCTCCATTGCCGCGGCGGTCCAGGCCGCCGGCGGGGTTATCGATGGCCTCGAGGTACTCGTCAACAACGCCGGGGTGTACCAGCCCGGGGGCCCCGGCGCGGCCCAGCGCCTGGGCCAGCTCACGGCCGCCGGCGCGGCCGAGATTTTTGCGGTGAACGCCGTGGGGCCCTTGCTCGTCACGCAGGCGCTGCTGCCGCTGCTGCGGGCCGGCCGCAAGGGGCGCATCGTCAGCATCTCGTCGGGCCTGGGCTCGCTCACCTGGAAAGCCTCCGGCGACCCTTACCATTACAGCGCCAGCAAGGCGGCCCTGAACATGTACATGCGCAGTCTCGCCGCCGAAGTGGGCCACCAGGGCGTGGTTTCGGTGATCGTAGACCCGGGCTGGATGCGCACCGGCATGGGCGGCGACCAGGCCAGCCAAGACCCGTCCGACTCGGCCCGCGGCATCATCCGGCTGGTCGAGCAGCTCCACGCCGAGGAAAACGGTGGCTTCGTGACTTGGCAAAACCAGCCTGTGCCGTGGTAAAAACCGCTGTGCGCCATCGAAGACGTTGGTAAACAACCAAGGAACGACCGCTGATTGCGGCTTGGCACTCGCCGGCAGGTGGCTGCCGGGCCGCAATCAGCGGTTAGTCAGGGAATTTTGTTCCAAAAAGGCTGGGCTAATGTCACGAATTACGTCTTTTTTGGCAGTATCCCTGAGGACAACCAATGAAAAAATCCAGTGAAGCTTTATTATTCCTTTACAAAAAAGTGTTTTGTTATTTATGATTAATATTTTGATGGTCACATTCCAAGGTGAAGTGTCCTAGGGGGTGTTTACAGTTAGAGCCAGGTTAAGGCGGCAATCAGGCAGCGGATGGCAAAACAATTGGCGGCCCGTTTATCGAAGCGGGTGGCCACGGCACGAAAACGCTTGAAGCCCTTGATGGCTCGCTCAATCCGGTTTCGTTCCTTATAGATTTCGGCGTCGGATTCGACGGGCACTAGCCGGTTTTTTTTACCCGGAATCACGGCCACGGCTCCGGCCTGTGCGATTTGGGCAGGCACGTCGTCCGCGTCGTAAGCCCGGTCGGCCAACACGGCCTGCCCAGCCTGCCGGTGGCGTACGGGTAAGCCCGGGGCTTGCGGGCAGCCGCCGGCCTGGCCGCCGGTCAGGGCCAAGGCGCAAATCCGACCCTAGGCGTCGCAACTCAGGTGAGGTTTGGTCGTGAAACCGCCCCGGCTGCGGCCGAGCGCCTGGCCAACGGAGCTGTCTTTTTTTTCGCGCCGGCGGCCACCCGGTGCGCGCGTACGGCCGTGGCGTCCACCAAGAGCCGGTGCAAGCCCGTCACGTTTTGCACCCGCGGCCAGCACCCGCGGCCACACGCTGGCTTGGCGCCAGCGCCGAAACCGGGCACATACCGTGTGCCACGGGCCAGACCGTTCGGCTGGCAAGTCCCGCC
>JANPOR010000258.1:0-4477 GCA_031428075.1 Hymenobacter sp.
CCCGTTTGCCGGCCGTCTTGTGGTAAACAAACGAGTTCTTGTACCAGACGGTGCCTTCGTAGAAAAACAGCTTTTCCTGCTGCGTGTTCCAGTCGCCGGGCACCCGCAATTGTTCGGAGGTATCAAAATCGTACTCCACCAACTCGCTCTTGTCTTTAGGCTTTTGGTTTTTGAAGAAACCGTTGGGATTGGGCACGTAGCGGTACGTGTAGTACCCGTTTTCCATCGGGTCGACGATGATGCGCCAGGGCCCGTCCAAGCTTTGAGCTGGCCGGTTGGGCACGTTGGTGAGCAGCGGGTAGGCGCCCGCCGCGTCCGGTGCCGCAGCCGGTTGGGCCGCCGCCCGCAGCGCGCCGAGCAGTAAAGCCAGAAAAGTTTTCATGCCGGAAAGTAGGCAGGGGCGGCCGATAGATCGCAAAAAGGTCCGCCGAAATTCTTTTCAGCGGGCCCCGAATGAACGTTGCCGGCCAGCCGCTACCCTTCTGCCCGCAGCACCTCCAGCGGGGGGCGGCGCAGCACGTCGCGGCTGTTGAAAAGGCCAATGGCCGCCGTGAGGGCTGCTACGCCGGCCGCCATTCCCAGCAGCGGCAGTGGGTCCGGCGCGTAGGATGCTTCAAATACCCAGACGGCCAAGGCCCAAGCCGCCAAGGCCGCCAGCACGATACCGGCCAGCGAAGCCAGCAGGCCCAGCAGCGCGTACTCCACCAGCGTGATGCGCAGAATCTGGCGGCGGCTGGCCCCCAGCGTGCGCAGCAGCACGCTTTCGCGGGTGCGCTGGTAGCGGCTCACCACCACCGAACTCGCCAGCACCAGGAGCCCGGTGGCGATGCTGAAACCGGCCATGAAGCGGATGACGAAGGAAATTTTGCTGAGAATGTCGTCCACGGTTTGCAAAATCAGCCCTAAGTCGATGGCCGACACGTTGGGAAACTGCCGCACCAGGGCCTGCTGCACCGCGCCCAGCGCCGCCGTGTTGGGCGTGCGCGTGAGGAGGACGTGGAACTGCGGAGCCCCTTCCAGCACGCCCTTCGGAAAGAGCACCAGGAAATTGGTTTGCACCCGGCTCCAGTCCACCTCGCGGGTACCGCCCACCACGGTCACCAGCGGGGCCCCCTGCACGTTGAAGGTCAGCGTGTCGCCGAGTTTCAGCTTGGCGCGCTCGAAGTAGCTGTTATCGACCGAGATGTAGGGCACGCCGCCGGGCCCCAGGCGCGGCGGCGTACCGGTCTTGAGTTTTTCGGAAGGCCCCAGCGTGTCCCGGTAGGTCACGCGGTATTCGCGCGACAGAATCCAGGCTGGGATGCCTTTGCCGCCGACGGTATCCTTTTTCAGTGCCGTCACCGTTTTGCGGTTGATGGCAGCCAGGCGCATCGTGACGATGGGCACGCGCTGCATGATGGGCAAGCGGCGTTGCGTAAGCAGGGCCTCTACGCCGGCGCGCTGCTCGGGCTGGATGTCGTAGAGCACCAGGTTGGGCTGACGGCCAGCGTCGGCCGTGGCCACGCGGCCCAGCAGCAGGCCCTGGGTGAGGTAGAGCGTGGCCAGCAAAAACGTGCCTAGCCCGATGGAGGTGATGAGTACCAGCGTCTGGTTTTGAGGGCGGTACAAATTGGCCAAGCCCTGCCGCCATACGTAGCCCCAGCCGCCGGGGAAGTAGCGCCGCACGGCCCAGGTCAGCAGCCAGCCCAGGCCGGCCAGGGCCCCCAGCGCCGCCGCCAGCGCCGCGCCGAAGCCCAGGGCCAGCTTCCACTCGCGAGTTTGCAGGTAGGCGAAGCCGAAAATGCCCGCCGCCAGCAGCGCCAGCACCAGCCCGCGCCACGGGTCGGGGGCCGAAGTATCGGCCTCAAACGCTGCCCGCAGCACCCGCAGCGGAGCCACGCGCCGGATGCTCAGCAGCGGCAGCAGCGCAAACAGCACTGCCAGCCCCAGCCCCGCGCCTACGCCCGTGGCAATGGCTGGCCACGACACGCCCACGCGCACCGCAACCGGCAGGAAATCACCCAAAACCTTTGGTAATACGGCTTGCACCCCGGCCCCCAAAGCGGCCCCAATGAGGGCCCCCAGCAGCCCCAACCCGGCCGTCTGAATTAAATAAATGAGCAGCGCCTGGCCGCCGCTGGCCCCTAGACAGCGCAATACGGCCACGGCGGCCAACTTTTCGCGCACGTACAGGCTTACGGTGCTGGCCACGCCCACGCAGCCCAGCAGCAGCGCCACGAAGGCCACCAAGCCGAGGTAGCGGGTGAGGTCGTTGAAGGCGCGGCCGGTGCGCTGCTGGCGGTTGGCCACGGTGTCAGAATCGATGTTGGCTTGGTCGAAGCGGGTCTCGAGCGGCTTGATTTTGGCCGCTACGTCCACGCCCGGCGCAAACTTGAAATACTGTCGGTACTGCACCCGGCTGCCGCGCTGCACTAGCCCGGTGCTGGCCACCGCCGTCCCCGGAATGAATACCGTGGGGGCCACCGCGCTGCCCAGGCCCGACTGCCCCGGTGTGTGCAGCACCTTGCCCAGAATCACAAAGCCGCGGCGCCCCACCCGTACCGAGTCGCCCACCCGCGCTCCGAACTGGCTTAGCAGCACGTCGTCCACAAGGGCCCCGCGGCCGGCTCGGAAACCCGCCACGGCCGTGACCGGCCGCACGTCCCAATCGCCGTAATACGGAAAGCCGCCGCTGATGCCGCGCACCTGCGCCAACCGCACGCCCTGCACCCGCGGAAACTGCACCAGCGAGCCAAAGGCGCGCTCTTCTGACTGCACCAGGCTCAGCCGACGCAGCACCGGCACCAGGGCCGAATCGAACGGCTGGCTGGCCGAAAGCACCAAATCGGCCCCCACCAACTCACGGGCCTGCTCGTTGATGCTCCGGGCCAGGTTGTCGCCAAACGAGTTGATACCCACCAAGGCGGCAATGCCCAATGCCACGCCGGCCACGAACAACAGCAGCCGGCCGCGCCCGCGGCGACTGTCGCGCCACGCCATGCGCAGCAGCCAGCCCAGGCCGGCCGCGGGCAGGGGCGGGGCGGTAGAAACGAGGGTATTAGGCACGGAGCTGGGCGGCGGGTTCGTTGCGGTAGTCTTCCTGCACGGCCCCGCCCCTGAAGCGCAGCGTGCGCTGGGCGCGGGCCGCCAACTCCAAGTCGTGGGTAACGAGCACCAGCGTGGTGCCGGCTTCGCGGTTGAGTTCAAACAGCAAATCCACCACTGTGGCGCTGGTGTCGGGGTCGAGGTTGCCGGTGGGCTCGTCGGCGAAGAGCAGGGCTGGCCGGTTGGCAAAAGCGCGGGCCAGCGACACGCGCTGCTGCTCGCCGCCCGAAAGCTGGGCCGGGTAGTGGTGGGCGCGCTTGCCCAGGCCCACGCGCTCCAGCAGGGCCCTGGCCGCGGCCGCGCTGCCTTTTTCGCCGCGCAATTCCAGCGGTACCTGCACGTTTTCGAGGGCCGTGAGGGTGGGCAACAGCTGGAAGTTCTGGAAGATGAAGCCCACGTACTGGTTGCGCACGGCAGCCCGCTGGTCTTCACCCAGGTTGTCCAACCGTACCCCTTTCAGCCACACGCTGCCTGAAGTGGCGCGGTCGAGGCCGGCGCAAAGGCCCAGCAGGGTAGTTTTGCCGCTGCCCGAGGGCCCCACGACGGCTAGCGTATCGCTGGCCCCAATTTCAAAGCTGACGCTGTGCAGCACCGTCAGCGGCGCGCCGCCCGTGGTGGGGTAGGCTTTGGTGAGGTTTTCTACTTTGAGGATGCTCATTGACTGTGCGATAGCGAATACGGTAGGGGAGGGTCCTGGAATCGGCGCTGCGCGCGGAACGATAACAAGCCAGACGCAGAAAGCGCCCGAATGCTTAACGTTGCGGCGTGGGCATAACGGCTTTGGCTGCCGCATCGTTTGAGGACCAACACAAACTTTCGCCCGTTGCCCCGGCTTCTGCCTAAAATCATTACCTATGAAACTGCCGCTTCCGCTGGTAGCCGTGCTGCTGGTCCTCGGGCTCGGGGCCTGCAATTCTACTCCCCCCGCTGCCGAAAAAACGACCACTGCCGCCGCAGCGGCCCCCGCGCCGGACACGAAAAAACGCATCCTTTTCTTTGGCAACAGCATCACTGCCGGCTATGGCGTCGAGCCCGAGCAGGCCTTTCCGGCCCTGATTGGCCAGAAGTTGGATTCGGCCAAGCTGAACTATGAAGCCATCAACGCCGGCCTTAGCGGTGAAACCACCGCCGGTGGCCGCAGCCGCGTGGGCTGGGTGCTGCGCCAGCCGGTGGCCGTGTTCGTGCTGGAACTGGGCGGCAACGATGGCCTACGCGGCCTGCCCCTCACCGCCACCCGCCAAAACCTTCAGGGCATCATCGATACGGTGCGCCGCCGCAGCCCCGGGGCCCAAATTGTGTTGGCCGGCATGCAGATTCCGCCCAACCTGGGCCAGTCCTATGCCGCCGACTTCAAGAAACTCTACCAGGAAATATCTGACCGCAACCACCTCGT
>JANPOR010000259.1:0-6476 GCA_031428075.1 Hymenobacter sp.
GCGGCGTTTGTCGGGTTTTGAGGTGTCTTTCATGACGAAGGAAAGATACCACCCTGTTCCGTCCAGATTTACTAGACCACCTCAGCTCCTACTACAATATGTAAGCAGCGCGCTCGGGTCAGATGGCGCGGGGTTCCTGCGGCTACCGTCGCTGTTTTGGCTAAAGCATTCGGACACCGCCATTCTGGCGGCCGCCTGGTTGACTTTGCGTTTTCGTGCGTGGTGGTGGCCGGCTTCGCGAACGGGCTGCTGTTAGCGGTACTTTGGCTGCTCCACATGTCCTTTGTGCACGTCGGTCAAGAATGGTACGGCTACGGCTGGGAGATTCAGCTGACCAAAACGGGGGTTCTCGCCATCTTTCTCGGCCCCTTACTCGACATCCGGACCTTTCCCCGGCAGGCCCCTCCCCTGCCCATCGTCGTGTTGTTCCGCTGGCTGGTAGTCCGCGTGATGCTGGAGGCTTGGTTAATTAAGGTTCGCGGCGATGACATTTGGCGGAACGGCACCGCCCTCTACTACCACTTCGAAACCCGGCCCATTCCCGGGCCGCTGAGCCGCTGGTTTCATTTTTTGCCGCGCACGGCCCTGAAGATCGGCGTGTGGTTCAATTGGCTGGCCGAGTTGGTGCCCCCCTTTTCGCCTTCGGGTCCCGCCCGGCCCGGTACCTGTCGGGCGTAATGACGGTGT
The DNA here is from genome assembly GCA_031428075.1 of Hymenobacter sp. Lineage (GTDB taxonomy): Bacteria > Bacteroidota > Bacteroidia > Cytophagales > Hymenobacteraceae > Hymenobacter. The sequence continues at coordinate 688 of JANPOR010000259.1, forward strand.
TATTCCAGCTTTCTATCATTCTCAGCAGCAACCTCTCGTTTTTGAACTGGCTAACCATCGTCCCGGCACTGGCGTGTTTCGACAACGGCTTCTGGACGCGGCTGCTCCCGCGGCGGGCCGCTGCGGGCGCCGAAGAATCCAGGGCCCTACGTACCACGGCCTGGGTGGCCACGACGGTTATCACCTTGCTGGGCATCCAGCTGGCCATGGACATGGTCTCGCCTGGCCAAATTATGAACACCTCCTTCGACCCGCTGGACCTAGTAAACACCTACGGGGCCTTTGACACAGTGGGCAAGGAATGGCTGAACGTCGTGTTCGAGGGGACTACCGCCGAGGCCCCCAGCGACCGCGCCCGGTGGGAACCCTATCCCTACAAAGGCCTACCGGTGGCCTTGGAACAGCGCCCGCCGCAAATCGCACCCTATCAGCTGCACTTGGACTGGCAAATGTGGTTTGCCACGATGGTATCACCGGCCGACTATCCCCGGACGCTGCACCTGGTCGGGCAACTGCTGCACAACGACCCCGGCGCGGTTGGTCTATTTGCCGCCAATCCCTTTCCCGACCGGCCGCCACGCTACATCCGGGCCATTCGGTACCGGCATACGTTTGCCGAGCCCGGAAATTCGTAGGGCCTGTGGTGGCACCGGGAGCGGGTCGATGTCTGGCTCCCCCCGCTATCGGCCAACGACCCGCGCTTAGCCGCCTTCCTGCAAAGGGCCAGCTGGACGCCTTAACTTGACCCATTAGTTCTACCTCCCGCTTCGCATGAGTGCTCCCTCGTATGATTATGACGCCGTTGTCGTCGGTTCCGGTCCCAACGGGCTGGCGGCCGCCATCGTTCTGCAGCAGGCCGGCTTGTCGGTGCTGCTGCTTGAAGGCAAACAGGAAATTGGCGGCGGTCTGCGCACGGCCGAGCTGACCTTGCCTGGCTTTCGCCACGACATCTGCTCGGCCATTCACCCGCTGGCCGCCGCCTCGCCGTTCTTCCAGACTCTGCCGCTGGCTCAGTACGGGCTCGAATACATCACGCCGCCCGTGGCCGCCGCGCACCCCTTCGACGAGGGCACGGCCGCGGCCGAAGTGACGTCGATGACGGACACGGGCCGGAGCCTGGGACCCGATGACGACGCGTACCGCCGCTTGCTAACGCCCCTCGTGGCGCAGTGGCCCCGCATCGCCAACGACGTACTGGCCCCGTTGCATGTTCCAAAGCACCCGCTGCTCATGGCGCGGTTTGGCCTGCCGGCCTTGCTGCCCGCTACGGTCCTGGCGCGGCGCTTTGCGGGCGAAAAAGCTAAAGGCTTGCTGGCCGGCATGTCGGCCCACGCCATTCAGCCGCTGAGCAACCTAGCCACCTCGGCCATCGGCCTAGTGCTGCTCATAGCGGCGCACCGCGGCGGCTGGCCGTTGCCCAAGGGCGGCTCGCAGGCCATTGCCGATGCCCTGGTGGCGCACTTCGTGGCCTTGGGCGGCCGGGTCGAAACGGGGACGTACGTGCGCTCGCTGGCACAGCTGCCGTCGGCGCGGGCGGTGCTCCTGGATGTCACCCCGGCACAGCTCCTGCAGATGGCCGGCCACAGCCTGTCCAGCATTTACCAATGGCAGCTGCGGCGCTACCGCTACGGCATGGGCGTATTCAAGGTCGATTGGGCCCTGGCCGCGCCCATTCCCTTCACCGCGCCTGACTGCCGAAGGGCCGGGACGGTGCACCTGGGCAATACGCTGGCCGAAATCGCGGCCGGTGAAAAAGCCACCGCGCAGGGCCAGCACCCGGCCCGGCCCTTCGTGCTGCTGGCCCAGCAGAGCCTCTTTGACGCCAGCCGGGCCCCGGCCGGCCAACACACGGCCTGGGCCTACTGCCACGTACCCAACGGCTCGCGCGTGGACCGGACCGCGGCCATCGAGCGCCAAGTCGAGCGGTTTGCGCCCGGCTTCCAGGAACGCGTCCTCGCGCGCCATACCTTCGACACGGCCCAGCTGGAGGCCTACAACCCGAATTGCGTGGGCGGCGACATCAACGGCGGCTTGCTGGACATCGGCCAATTATTTACCCGCCCCGCCTTGCGGGCTTCGCCCTACCGAACCTCGCGGCGGGGGCTGTATCTGTGCTCGTCGGCCACGCCCCCCGGGGGAGGCGTGCACGGCCTATGCGGCTATTACGCCGCCCGCCGCGCCCTGCGCGACGCGTTTGGCCTGCCGGCACCGCCGCTTTATTAGCAAGATGAAGACGAATGGCGTTCAATATGATTCGGAGCGAACCCGCTGACCAAAGCCGCTATTTTACTCTGTCCTGTGCGCGGTGGCCCGCAACATTAATAAGTCCAGCAGGTTTCTGTGAAACAGATTAATTAGCAAAGCTATCCTCCAACATCGGCCCCAATTATGTACTTTCTCCGTGCGAATAGCGAACTACGGCCCCTTCATCGTTATTTTATTGGGGAGTAAGACCGACTTGCAACGCCTAGATGGCCCCACCGGCAACAATCGGTAGCACCACGCGAATCGACAAGGTCGTTGGCTCAACGCGGCCGCGCCGCTGCCCGGCTGGCTCGGTGGGGGAATTCGAGGCGCCCGACCTTGAAACCGCCAAGACCCGCTGTTCGTCAAGATGAGGGCGGATGTGAAAGCAACCAGCGGCTAGCTTATAACGGCTTTTATCCGCAAATTGGCCCGCTAGACTAAGCCAAGGCAACCCAATGTACAACTGATGATACCAGCCCTTACGCCGCCGATAACGGCAAAAAACACAAATACTGCGCCTACGTGATGAATGCCCCAGGGCGCGTGCGGCAGATAGGCGCGGACCTTGCCCGCCTCCTATCTACACCTCCGCTACAGAATGAAAGACCGGGGTTTTACCTTTACTTAAACTTATGGACGATTTACTGTGTGCCACCAGCTGGCACGAAAGCGTCCCGCAGAATCGTTTGGCCACCGGCTCACAATGGAACGACTGGACGGTGCCGCTTGCCAGGGCTGGCTTTCCGTTCCTAACGTAGTTCATCGCATGTTGCCCTGTGCATACAAACAATGGAAAACGCTAGGAAAACAATTTTCTTGAAAAGGCAGATAAAATGAAACGAACCTTACACATGTTTTGAATAAAGCGCATAATGGATCAAATCGCCTTGCCTTTACATCCATCTCAGTATGAGATTTATGTGGATCAATTGCTAAACACCGAAAGCCCGCACTATAATATTGGGCTTTATATCAAATTAAAAGGATCCTTGAACAAGGAGATGTTTCGGGAAACCATAAGGTCGTCTTCAGATGTGTTTGATGCCTTCAAAATGCGGTTTGATTTCAGCCAGTCAGAACCACTTTGCTACTTCGACGAAAGCTATGAAGGAGCAGAAATAGCAGAAATGGATTTGAGCGACAAAAATAATCCCGAGAATGAGGCGATAAGTTGGATGCAAAACCAATTCAATACCCCTTTTTCAATACAAAAGGATAAATTACTTTTCGAATTTGCTTTAATAAAAGTTTCTCCTGATGAGAATTGGTTTTTCTTTAGGTACCATCATTTAATTGTCGATGGGTATGGATTCAATATTTGGGTAAATTACGTAGCTAGAAAGTACCGATCTTTACTGGAAGGGCAGAATCTAGAGGTTGACTATCCATCTTATAAAGACGAAATAATAAAAGCATCCAACTACCGCAGCTCGTTTGACTACAAGATAGATGAAGCGTATTGGAAAGACAAAATAGGCGAGAAACCAGAGGCATTATTGAGAAGAAATATCAACTCGGTAATAAAGCCAACAAAGAAAGGTGGCAAATACTATGTTAGTATAAACAACGACCAAAGGGATGCGTTTAATGAAGTACTGCTAGCAACTAAATCAAACTTACATCGGTTGACAATCGCGGCGCTACTTATTTATTTTGGAAATATTTCGGAACAATCAGAGATTATTTTTGGCTTGCCGGTACACAAAAGAGGAATTGGCGATCTACGTCGTATTGTAGGCATGTTCTCAGGCATTTTACCTTTCAGAAGCGTTTTCAAGAAAGATATAAATTTAACGGAGTTACTAAAAGAAATTACCAGCTCAATAAAAAATAGTCATTCTCATCAAAATTACTTAATTGTTGATTTAATTAGATCACTTAAAATCAAGCCGTCTGAAGGTTTTTTATATGATGTTATTGTAAATTATATTCCGTACAGGTTTGAATTAGATTTCGGCCAGGAACTACAACCAACGCCAGTTGGAATACAGAGCGAGTATCAAAATTTTCCTTTACAGATAACTTGGAGGGACTATGGCGACCAACAACCGTTGGAGTTGGCGCTGCACTATAGCTATGAGTATTTTACACCCGAAGCAATAGCGCTGTTTGCCAAGAGAATCCTATTTATTTTAGACCAATTTCCATCTGCACTGGAAACGAATATTGGGAGTATTGACATCTTACCGTGGGAAGAGCGGCAATTACTGGATAAATTCAACGCTACCGCCGTAGCTTATCCCAAGGGCCAAAGCATTATATCGTTATTTGAACAACAGGTGGAAAGTACGCCTGATGCAGTTGCCCTAGTATTTGAGGAGCAGCGCTTAAGTTACCGGGAGCTTGACGAACGAGCCAATCAGTTGGGGCATTACCTTCAAAGCAAAGGTGTAGAAGAGGAGATGTTGGTGCCCATTTGCATCAACCGGTCTGTGGAAATGATAGTGGGCATCCTTGGGATTCTGAAGGCCGGCGGCGCGTACGTGCCGCTTGATCCAGAGTATCCGCAAGAACGAATAAGTTACATGCTCCGAGACACGCGCGCTGCCTTGGTGGTGTGCAACAAAGAGGGCCGGTCCAAACTGCCCATTTCGGGGGATTGGGACGTAGTAGATATAGATACGGATTGGGATAATATTAGCCAATACGGCAAACACCAAGTATCAACATCGCTTGGCGCGCAACATTTGGCCTATGTTATCTATACCTCCGGCTCTACCGGCACGCCCAAGGGAGTGATGATCGAGCATGGTAGCCTAGTGGCTTCGACACAAGCTAGACAATCCTATTATGAAAGCTTGGGGGCGGTGTTTTTAGTACTTTCTTTCGCTTTTGATTCGTCCGTCGCCGTCATATTTGGCACATTACTGATGGGCGGCAGCATAATTCTTTGCGAAAATAAATTAATAAAAGATATAAGCTATATCCGTCAGTTATTAACAGAGGTTGACACGATTCTATGTACCCCTTCGTACTATAGACTTTTGCTGGAAGAAGGGATAATTGAAGACTCATCTCTTTCAAAAGTCATCGTAGGGGGTGAAAATCTTGATGAGAAAATTATTTCTCAGCACTTTGTCAGGACAAAAAACGTTTCGTTATACAATGAATACGGGCCTACAGAATATACTGTATGGGCGACGGTTGCTAAAATCGAATCAATAGATAGTAGAGTGGGCATTGGGGGGCCTATTGCCAATACGAGTCTATACATTGTCGGCCGGGAAAATTCCTTAAACCCTATCGGGGTGGCTGGAGAGATATGTCTCGCAGGGGATAGTTTGGCACGAGGATATTTAAATAACGAGGAAATGAGCAAGCAGAAGTTTGTTTCTAATCCTTTCAGCACGAAGCCCGGGGCCCGCATGTATAGGACCGGGGATGTGGGCAGGTTCCTACCGAACGGCAACGTTGAGTTTATCGGGCGCATGGACAACCAGGTCAAAATCCTGGGCCATCGCATAGAGCTGGGAGAAGTGGAAAATGTGCTGCAGCAGTGTGAGCAGGTAAGACAGGCCGTAGTGTTGGTCCAGAAGGACATA
>JANPOR010000260.1:0-6138 GCA_031428075.1 Hymenobacter sp.
CACCGGGCCATAGCGTCGGGCCCAGTACTCGGTCGAAGCAAGCGGCGAAGACCGCTCCTTTCACGGCCCCATTGACGCGGCGCAACGCGCCAAACCCCTTGGGGACGAGCGCCGCAATAAAGGTCACGTTCGGCCCGTTGCGCAAAGGCACGGCTTGGTTCAGGCGCCGCTCGCCGGTTGCCCGCTCGTAGCGCCGGCAATAAGTCGGATTGGTGCGTGGCTCATCGACAAATACGAACTGCGTAAATCCTTCTTGCGGAACAGCTTCTATAAACAGTCGGCGCATAGCAACGACGCGCCCGGTGTCGCGCTCAGCGGCGCGGGTACTCTCTTTGCGCCCCTCCCCCGAGCCGTTCGGTGGTCCGCCGCACGGCTGTGCGGCCCGGCAGCAGGCCGCTGGCAGGGTGGCTTGGTTCCGCCAGCGTGGCATCCGGTTGCGCCGCCACGACAAGCCAGCTGCTGCTGGTCGCCGGTTACGTCCGGGCGCGGGGCGGGGCCAGGGTGCCGCGGGAGCGATGCTACCGTTCCCGTCGTATAATGTCGACGTAAAAGCTTGTTGGTGAAAGATTAGGAAACAGCGAATCGGCCAGCAATCTGCTTTACTTTGGCCCTAGGCTTGGCGTACGTAGCTGCCATGCGCTCCCACAAATCTTGTGAATATGCTTTCACGCCAACAAGTACGGCTAAAGCCGGTACACTGGCCTGGAAACTGCTCTAACCACCAATTCTAACCAAAAAATCCCCAGTCGCGTGTTGCAGCCGGGGATTTTTTAAGGTTATTAGATAATCTCAGATGGTCATGATTTCAGTCTCTTTTTTGCTGAGGGCCTTCTCTACTTCGGTAATGTAGCCGTCGGTAGCTTTCTGCACTTTTTCCTCGGCGTTTTTGATGGCATCTTCCGAGGCACCGTCCTTCAGTAGCTTACGCAGGGCCTCGTTGACGTCTTTACGAATGCCGCGCACCCGCACCTTACCAGCTTCCGACTCGTTCTTGGCTTGCTTCACCAAGTCCCGGCGACGCTCCTCGGTCATGGCCGGAATGTTGAGCCGTACCCCATCAGCATCTGATATCGGACTCAGGCCTAAATCGCTGTTTTTAATTGCTTTAACCACCTCGCTCACCATATTTTTCTCCCACGGCTTGATGAGTAGGGAGCGGGCATCGGGCGCCGAGATATTGGCTACCTGCCCAATGGGGGTAAGAATTCCGTAATAATCCACCTTAAGGCCGTCGAGCATAGCTGGCGAGGCCTTGCCAGCCCGGATGCGGCCCATTTCCACGCCCACGTGGGCCAGAGCCTTGCCCATCGATTCTGCGGCGTCGTCGAGGTAGAACTGAATTTCTTCGTCCATTTTCTGGAATATTGAATTTTAAAGGTTGAATGTTGAATGCGTGTTGGGTTGAGTAGAACTGGAAAAATCAATCAAAATTCAAAACTCAACATTCAAAATTTCTCAGGCTTGTTCCGGCTGACTGCCTGCCAAGGGTTACAAAGCGCTATGTTTGGGATCGAGCAGGGGCCCTTTTTTAGTGTGCAAGGCGGCCGTGCCGTCTATACTCACGAGGGTGCCCAGGGGCTCGCCGGCCAGCAGGCGCCCCAGGTTACCCGGGGTATTCATGTCGAAAACAATTATCGGAAGATTATTTTCCTTGCAAAGGGTGAAGGCCGTCATGTCCATCACGTTCAAGTTTTTGGCAATCACATCGTCGAAAGTGATGGCCGAGAAGCGTACTGCGGCAGGGTCCTTTTCCGGGTCGGCCGAGTAGATGCCATCCACGCGGGTGCCCTTCAGCACCACGTCGGCCTCAATCTCAATGGCCCGCAGCGAAGCAGCCGAGTCAGTGGTGAAATATGGTGAACCTATGCCGGCCCCGAAAATGACCACCCGACCTTTTTCGAGGTGGCGCACCGCCCGGCGCCGAATGTAAGGTTCGCATACCCGCTGAATGGTGAGGCCCGACAGTAGGCGGGTGCTCACGTCGAGCTTTTCGAGGGCGCTTTGCAGGGCCATCGAGTTGATGACCGTGGCTAACATGCCCATGTAGTCGCCCTGCACGCGGTCGAGCCCGAAGGCCTCGGCTTGTACTCCCCGGTAAATATTACCACCGCCGATTACCACCGCTACTTGCACGCCGGTGGCGGCTACAGCCTTGATTTCGGTGGCGTAGAGCATCAGCCGCTCAGCGTCGATGCCGTACTGCTGCTGGCCCATCAGCGCTTCGCCGCTGAGCTTGAGAAGGATGCGGTGGTAGTTCAAATTGTTGTGGCTACTAAGTTTCCAGCGGACCAGTGCGGCCCCACTCTTTTATTTGACGTTACCGACTAGTCAAACCAGTAATCTGAGTGGAACTGGCAGCAGCTAGCTTTTGGTATTTTCCAGGGTACGGCGCAACTCTGAAATCTCCTGGGTTATATTAATCAATTTTTCTCCTATCCATCCTAGTCGGTTTATTAGTCAATTGAGTTATTTATTGTTGAATATTAGTACGTTAGAGAAGATAATAGAGGCAATGAATGGGGGTGTCTTACGCGAACTGCACTAGCAGCAGTCCTTTCTGCACGTTGTCACGCAGGCCCACTTTGATGGCGCTCACGGTGCCATCGGCGGGAGCTTTAAGAATATTCTCCATCTTCATGGCTTCCAGCACTAGCAGCGGGTCGCCTTTAAACACGGCTTGGCCGGGTTGCACCCGCACGTCCACGATGAGGCCGGGCATGGGGGCCTTCAACTCGTTGACTTGCACGGCGGCGGCGGCGCTCAAGCCGAGGCGTTCGAGCAACAGGTCGAACTGGTCTTTGGCGGTTAGTTCAACGCGCTGACCATCAATTTTTAAAATGAATTGCTTGGCCGTATAATCGGCGCTTACGACTTCGGCATTATAAGAGCGCCCGCCGTGCAACACTTGGAAGCGACCGGGTGCCAACACCGCTACTTCCCAAGCAAAGGGCTGGCCGTTGAAGCGCAGATCGTCGGGGGCCAAGTAGTCAATCTCCCACGAACGGTCGGGGCCGGTACTGATTTGGAGCATGGAAAACTGAGCGGATAGGGCAGGAGCGGGGCTAAAGGTAGCCTAAATCCCAAATTATTTCGGAAATTTCAACGATTTTTCGTCCCTTATTGCCGCCATGAAGTATTTGCTTACGGGTCTTTGGGGCCTGCTATTGGTCAGTCCGATAGAAGTTTGGGGGCAAAAGGTAGGGCTCTCCGGCGCGGCTCCAATACGCCACGCCGCACAGCACCGCAAGAGTACTGCCGCCGTGCCGATGGCCCCGGTGGCGGTTCCGGTGGCGGTGCCTTCGTGGCTGCTGGCCACCGCCCCGTTGCGCCCCGCCGCTACCATCCTCACCGAGGTAACGCATACCAAACTCGACGTGCGGTTCGACTACAAGAAGCAATACGTGTTGGGCACGGCCGTGCTCACCTTGCGCTCACATTTTTACCCTCAAAGCCAAGTAGTGCTCGACGCCAAGGGCTTTGACATTCAGAAGGTAGAAATGGTGGGGGAGCGCAAAGTGAAACCCTTAGTATACAGCTATGACAAGCGCCAACTCACCATTACCCTCGACCGAACATACTCGCGTACCGAAGCGTACCAAGTCCGCATCATGTACGTGGCCAAGCCCAACGAGCTGCCCGTTGGAGGCTCGGCTGCCATTACGTCGGCGAAAGGCTTGTATTTCATCAACCCGCTGGGATTAGAGAAAAATAAGCCCCGCCAAATCTGGACCCAAGGCGAGACGGAATCTAACTCCTGCTGGTTTCCAACCATCGATCGGCCCAATCAACGCATGACGCAAGAAGTCAGCTTGACGGTGGAGAATCAGTTTAAGACGTTGTCTAACGGCTCGCTCATTTTTTCCAAAACGAATGCCGATGGCACCCGCACCGATACGTGGCGGCAGAGTCAAGCGCAACCCCCGTACCTGACGTCGCTGGTGGTAGGCGACTACGCTGTGGTAAGCGATACTTGGCGCGGCAAACCCATTGACTATTACGTCGAGGCCCCCTATGCGGGCACGGCACGCGTCGTGTTTGGGCATACGCCCGAAATGCTGGAGTTTTTCTCTAAGAAGCTGGGCGTGGATTTTCCGTGGGATAAATACGCTCAGGTGGCGGTGCGCGACTACATAAGCGGGGCAATGGAAAATACCACCGCCGTAACGCACGGCACCAACGTACAGGTGACGCGCCGCGAGCTGCTTGATGCCACCTACGCTGGCAACGAGTCCATTATCGTTCACGAGGTGTTTCACCATTGGTTCGGCGACTACGTAACCTGCAAGTCGTGGGGTAACTTGCCGCTCAACGAGTCGTTTGCTGACTACGCCGAATATTTGTGGGCCGAGCAGAAATTTGGACCCGACGAGGCGTCCCTGGTACAAGAGACCAAACTGGCCAGCTACCTCGACGAGGCCCAGAGCAAGCGCGAACCCCTTATCCGCTACCGTTATAAGGAACGCGAAGACCTGTTTGACCGCCATTCTTACGCTAAAGGCGGGCGGGTATTACACATGTTGCGCAAATACGTGGGCAACGACGCTTTCTTTTCGTCTCTCAACCGCTACCTCGTTCAGAATAAGCAGTCAGCGGTCGAAATCTCCAAGCTGCGCACGGCCTTTGAGGAAATCACCGGCGAAGATCTGACGTGGTTTTTCAACCAGTGGTTCCTAAAGCGTGGCCACCCCGAACTCCGCGTCAACCATGGCTACGCTAACGGTACCGTGACGCTGCACGTGCAGCAGGTGCAGGATACACTTTACCAACCCGTATATCGCCTGCCGGTGGTGGTAACGGTGTGGCAGAAAGACCGGCCGGCCGACTACCGCATCACCATCAGCAAGGCCGACCAGACCTTTACTTTTCCTGCTGCTGACCGGCCTAGCTTAGTCAAGTTCGACAGCGAAAGCCAGTTGCTAGCCCAAATCGACGAGGACCGTACATCTGACGAACTAATATTTCAGTTCGACCATGCCCGCGGCTACCAGCAAAAAGCCGAAGTGCTGGAACTGCTGCAAAATAAAACCACCGAGCTACCGGTAAGCGCCTTGTTTCGCAACGCGTTAGACGATAAGTTTTGGGCCGTGCGCCGTACCGCCCTAGACCACTTGCGCCGCTACCGGGGCCCCGAAGCGGGGGCTGTGCGCCAAGCTGTGCTACACTTGGCCACCGCCGACCCTGCTCCGCAAGTGCGTGCTCAAGCTCTGGCCACGTTAGCCAGCTTTTCCGGTGGCAACTATGGCGCGACCTACTTAGGGGCCCTCAGCGACAGTTCTTACACAGTGGCGGCAGCGGCACTCACTATGCTGGCTAAAACCTCCGGTATCAATGCCCTTGCGCAAGCTGCTGCTCTCGACAACACGGCTAGCAGCGTGCTGCTCGTGACCCTAGCTGATTACTACGCCCGAAACGGTGCCCTCGACCAATATGCGTGGTTCTTGCGCCGCTTGCCCGACGTGCCCGAAAGCGATTTGTACGCCTACTTGCAATCGTTGGGCACTCTGATGGCTAACATTCCGCCCGTTGAGCGAGACAGGGGCCGCACGTTACTCGAAGAATATGCTCGCCACGCTCCGCGTTATGAGGTGCGCCTAGGGGCTTACAAAGGCCTAGTGCAGCTACTGCCGAGTACGCCCGCGCTCAAAGCAACGCTCCAAAACATCCGTGAGAAGGAAACTGACGACCGCTTGAAAGCTTTTTACAATTTGATGTAGAACCACTTGACGGCGCAGTTTGAAAAAAGAGGTTCCTTTTTTTACTATACCTCTTGCCTTGTAAAAGAAAAGCCGTAATTTTGCGCTTCCTTATGAAACACTACCAGTACTAGGTGGCTAACGAACGAGGGGAGACATGTATGGGCAATCGGCCTAGCCATGCTAAATTTGGGGGTATCGCATAGTGGCAATTGCGGGTGACTGTAACTCACCTCCTTCGGGTTCATAGGTTCGAGTCCTGTTACCCCCACCCAAAATGACTGGACTAATAAATGATTGAGTGATTCTTTGTGCTTCGCTCAGTGATTTAGCCACTCAATCATTCCTGCGGGAGTAGCTCAGTTGGTAGAGCGGCAGCCTTCCAAGCTGCAGGTCGCGGGTTCGAACCTCGTCTCCCGCTCAACTTTTTAGAATAAGCCGTTTT
>JANPOR010000261.1:0-2998 GCA_031428075.1 Hymenobacter sp.
GTGGCCCAGATTTGCCGGGAACACGGCATTAGTGAACCCACCTTTTACAGTTGGAAAAGCAAGTTTGGGGGCATGAGCGTGAGCGAGTTGCAGCGCCTCAAGCATCTGGAAGACGAAAACCGCCGCCTCAAGCAATTCTACACCGAGTTGAGCCTGGGACATCAAGTGATAAAGGAGGTCTTGCGAAAAAAGTAACCACCCCCACGGCCCGGCGCGAGGTGGCCCACTACGCCTGCGAGCGGGGGCTGAGCCAGCGCCAGGCCGGTGCGCTCGTGGGCCTGGCCCGCGGCAGCTACGCCCCGCCGGCAAGTGGGGACCGTGGGGGAATCCAGCCCGCTAACGCCAAGTTAGCGAGCCGCTTGCGGGCCTTGGTCAAGCGCCACGGCGGCTGGGGCTTTTGGAAGTATTACGACCGGCTACGCAAGCTGGGCGTGGCCGTTAATCACAAGCGCGTGTGGCGTATTTATCAGGCCCTGCGGTTGCAACTGGGCAAACGGCGCGAAATGAAGCGGCTGCCCGAACGGGTGAAACAGCCGTTGGAAGTACCCACCCAGCCCAATGTCTGCTGGTCCTTGGACTTCAGGAGCGATGCACTAACCGACGGCCGGCGCTTCCGTACCCTGAACGTGGTCGAGGACTGGAACCGGGAAGTGCTGGGCATCGAGGTTGATTTCTCCCTACCGGCCGCCCGGGTCACGGCCTTGCTCACTGTCCTGGTCTGCCGCTACGGAGCGCCCGCCCGGATTCGGGTGGATAATGGCCCCGAACTCATCAGCCAGGTGCTGCAGACCTGGTGCCAGGACCAGCAAATTGACTTGCACTGGATTCAACCCGCCAGTCCGACTCAAAACGCCTATATTGGATGCTCTAACGGCTCGTTTCGCCACGAATTTCTCAACGCTTACCTGCTCACCAGCTTACGCCAGGTGCGCAAACAGGGCCAGAGCTGGCAGTATGATTACGATCACCTGCGGCCGCACCAGGCCCTTAACTTCTTAACTCCTATGGAGTTTCGGCAGGCTGCCTAACCTCTACTTTTGACTGGCTCGCTTTGAGGGGATGCCTACAGAACCGACTACTTTATAATTTATTCAATTCGTATTGTATTTTTAAGTGTACTTAAATTATGATAAAATCTTTCAATAGTTCTAAATTAGACCTGCCTTTTAACAAGGCGAGATTGCATGCTTTGGTTTTGTCATTAGTTGTAGTCTTGTGCGGGCTAGGAATGGCATCCCAGGCACAAACCGTAAACTATTTGGCTCCTATTGTCATTACCCAGGGCGGAACGTACACGGGCAATTACCAAAGCTTATCGTCAGGGGTACCGTGTGTGCGTGTTGCCACCAATGCACCGGTGGTGCTAGATGGCTGCTTGCTATCAGGGGCGGGTAATCTCATCGAATCAGGCGAGGGAGCCAACCTCACCGTGCGCAACTGCAGTGGCCAAGGCCTTGCCCCAACCGTAAACGACCAAGCGCCTGGACGCTTCTTGGATGCGTATCGGGCGCAACGGCTAGTGATTGAGCACAACGCTTTCGCCAGCACTAGCGGGATTGTGGTTAATCGCTGGAGCGGAACGGGCCTGCCGGGGCAAATTTTGATGGTGCGCTATAATCGGGTGCGCAACATCGACGGACGCTGGCGTAATGCCGGGGGCAGCACCCACAGCAGCTTTCTACTCCTGAATACCGTGTTGCAAGTGGCCGGGGTTGAAATCTCCTACAATGAGGTTGTGAATACACCCGACCAAAGCTTGGTGGAGGACAACATCAACTTTTATAATTCGTCGGGCACGGCCCGTAGTTCTATCCATGTGCACGACAATTTCGTGCGGGGCGCTTACCCTTTTCCAGCCACGGCCACTGGCTTCACGGGCACTGGCATGACCACCGACGGCGACGCTGGCACCCTGGCTGAAGCGGCCGGCTACATCGAGGCCGACCACAACCAATTCGTGGGCACGGGCAACGCGGCCATGAACCTGGCCGCGGGCCACGACATCTACTACCACGACAACCGGGCCGTGACCAGCGGCACGCTGCCCGACGGCCGCCGCTTCAACGCTGGGTATGCTGCGCTGGGCGTGTTCAATTATTATAACTTGCCAGCCAGTGTCTACTTCAACAACCGGGTGGAAAACAACACGGTAGGCTACGTGCACTGGGGCGCCAATGACCCCTATCAGGACCGTCAGGATTTAAGTCCTGGTGCCTGCGGCCCGTGCACGGGCACCGTTCATTTGCCCAACCCCATTACGCCAGCTACTGAGGATGCTGAATGGGCGGTATGGCAAATGAAGCTCCAACAGGCTGCTGTAGCGGTGGGCCCTAGCGATGGAACGACGACCCCTGTGCCGACGAGCACGCCACCGTCGGCGACCGCGGGGGCGGTGGCTAACGCGGGCTTCGAGGCGGACGGGGCGCCGGTGGGGGCACCGGCAGGCTGGCAAACTCAGGCCGGAGCCGGCTCTTCGGACAACGCTGACTACACCGAAGCCTACGGCGGGGCCCATACGGGCGCCTATCACGGCACCCACTACCGGCCCGAGAACTACGAGGTAACCACCTACCAGCTCGTGACTGGCCTGCCAACGGGCACCTACGCCTTCAGCGCCTGGGTCAAGAGCAGCGGGGGCCAGCCCCAGGCCCAGCTGCGGGCCTGGGGCTACGGCGGGCCACCACTGGCCGCCGCCGTAGCCGCCACCAATGGGGATTGGGTGCTGCTCACCCTGCCCAACATCGCCTTGAGCAACGGCCAATGCCAAATCGGTTTTTACTCCCTGGCCTACGGCGGCCAGTGGCTTTACTTCGACGACGTGGCGCTGGTGCAGCAGCCAAATGCGGCCCCCAACGCAGCTCCTACTGTGTCGCTGATTACCAGCGCTACTACCCTCGTGCTAGGCCAATCAGTGAGCCTCACCGCCACGGCCGCCGACGCCGATGGTACTGTAGCCAAGGTAGAGTTCTTCAACGGCACCGTGAAGCTGGGTGATGCC
>JANPOR010000262.1:0-2313 GCA_031428075.1 Hymenobacter sp.
ACACCTTGGGGTAGAGCATGCTGGACAGCTTATCGGTATACTTCGCATCGGGGTTTTTCTCCTGAAACGCGGCCCACTCACGGTCAAAATCTATTGGTGCGAGGTGCTCGTTGGGGCGGTCGGTAAAAGGGGTTTCGTTCCTTAGCACCAGCTTTTGCAGCTCCTGGGGCCACCCACCCTCGGGCTGACCGATATCGCCCCGAAACAGCTCGTGCACCGACTCGGGGAAGCTCAGGGTTTCGCCTTTTTCCATCACATCGGCCGGGCTTAAGTTGTTCGACACCATGAACAAAGCCATGTCGCCCACCACTTTGCTGCTGGGTGTCACCTTCACAATGTCGCCGAACATCGTGTTCACGTCGGCGAAGCGCTGCTTCACTTCCTCGAACTTATCGGCCAAGCCCAGGGCCGCTGCCTGCGGGCGGAGGTTGGAGTACTGCCCGCCCGGAATCTCGTGCTGGAACACCTCCGACGTACCCGCTTTCAGGCCCGATTCAAACGGGTAATAATGTTCGCGCACGGTCTCCCAGTAGTTACTGAACTCGTTGAGCGACACCTGGTCGAACTCGCGGTGGCGGGGCGTGTGGCGTAGCATCTCCACCACGGAGTTGAAGTTGGGCTGCGAAGTGAGGCCCGACATGGCCCCCAGCGCCACGTCGATGACGTTGACGCCGGCCTCCACGGCTTTGAGGTAGGTAGCGGCTTGCAGCGACGACGTGTCGTGGGTATGCAGGTGGATGGGCAGCTTCACAGCGTCGCGCAGGCCGGCAATTAATTCGCCGGCCGCGTAGGGCTTTAGTAGTCCGGCCATGTCCTTGATGCAGAGGATGTGGGCCCCGGCGTCTTCGAGCTGTTTGGCCAACTTGAGGTAATAGTCGAGCGAGTACTTGGTGCGCTTCGGGTCCAGAATGTCGCCGGTGTAGCAGATGCTGGCCTCGGCCAGCCGGTCGGTTTTGTTGCGCACGAAGCCGATGCAGGCCTCCATACCCTTTATCCAGTTCAGCGAGTCGAAAATGCGAAATACGTCGATGCCGGTTTCGGCTGCCACCTGCACAAACCGCTCGGTAAGGTTATCGGGGTAAGCCTTGTACCCCACGCCGTTGGCCCCGCGAATCAGCATTTGCAGCAGAATGTTGGGCACGGCAGCCCGCAGCTGGGTCAAGCGCGCCCACGGGTCTTCGTGCAGAAAACGTAAAGCCACGTCGAACGTGGCGCCGCCCCACACCTCCAGCGAGAACGTTTGGGGGTGGCGCTGGGCATAGGGCCCCGCTACTTTCAGCATGTCGAAAGTGCGCATACGGGTGGCCAGCAGGCTCTGATGCGAATCGCGCAGCGTGGTATCGGTGTAGTGCACGAGCGGCTCGGCGCGCAGCCACTGGGCAAATTTCTCGGGGCCCAGCTCGTCCAGCTTTTGCTTGGTGCCGGGGGCCGGCGCGGCAGCATCGGAGTGCGGCAGGTGGGGCACGCGCAGCGCCGGGCGCGGGGCCAGGCGCACGGCGGCCGGCACATCGGAATTGCCGTTCACCACCACGTCGCCGATGAAATTGAGCAAACGCGTGGCCCGGTCGAGCCGGGTTTCGAACTTAAACAGGCCGGCGTGGTCCTTGATAAAATCGACGGTGGCGCGGCCGGCCTGGAAATCAGGATCGGCCACGATGTTTTGCAGGAACTGAATGTTGGTGCGCACCCCGCGCACCCGGAATTCTTCCAGAGCCCGCAGCATCTTCAGGGCCGCGCCCGGCAGCGTGGTCGAGTGAGCCGACACTTTCACCAGCAGCGAGTCGAAAAACGGCGACACCACGGCCCCCGGGTACACTGAACCCTCGTCGAGGCGGATGCCGAAACCGCCCGCCGAGCGGTAGGCCACGATGGTGCCGTAGTCGGGCTTAAAGCCGTTGGCCGGGTCTTCGGTCGTCACGCGGCACTGAATGGCGCAGCCCATGCGCGGCACCTCCGCACCGGGCCCCAGCCCGATTTCGGGTGACTCCAACGGGTAGCCGGCGGCAATGTAGAGCTGGGTTTTGATCAAATCGACGCCCGTAATCATCTCGGTCACCGTGTGTTCCACCTGAATGCGGGGGTTCACCTCGATGAAATAAATCCGATCGTGCTCCGGGTTGACCAGGAACTCCACGGTGCCCACGTTGTCGTAGCCCACGGCCCGGCCGATGCGCAGGGCGTACTCATAGAGCAGCTCCCGCTGGTGGTCGGCGAGGTCGACGGACGGCGCCACTTCCACCACTTTCTGAAAGCGGCGCTGCACCGAGCAGTCGCGCTCGTAGAGGTGCACGAGGTTGCCGTGCTGGTCGCCCA
>JANPOR010000263.1:0-1929 GCA_031428075.1 Hymenobacter sp.
GAAGAAAGCGGCCGGCACGTGCTCGCGCTTCAGGATGTCGATGACCTGAGGCGTGTACGTTTCATCGGGGCCGTCGTCGAAGGTGAGCACCATGGTTTTGGGGGCCAGGCCCATTTTTCGCACCACGTAGCTGGTGGGCAGCACGGCGTACTCCTCCGCGCTGATGAGCTGGTCCTGCGGGTCAAGCGTGACATTCAATTGCCCGTTCTGCGGGCCGCTGAGGATGTCGAGCACCTC
This sequence comes from Hymenobacter sp., assembly GCA_031428075.1. Classification (GTDB taxonomy): domain Bacteria; phylum Bacteroidota; class Bacteroidia; order Cytophagales; family Hymenobacteraceae; genus Hymenobacter. The sequence goes on from JANPOR010000263.1 coordinate 238, forward strand.
ACCCTCGCCGATGTAGTCGACGTCGGTGGAGCCCAACGGCCGACGCAGGCGCTGTAGCAGCGCCGGGCTACTGGTCCGCAGGCTGTCGGCCCGTAAGCTGCGGTTGAAGAAAGTCCACAGGCGCGGGTCTTCCGAACCCAGGCGCCATACGGCCACGCCAGCCAGCCCCTGGTCGTCGGCCGCCCGGATGGCGTTGAAATTGGTCGCCGCGTCGGTGAAGAATACTTGGTGGGGATGGTCGTTTTCGTCGGCGTAGCTGAAATCAAGATTGTAGGTGTCGTTGTCGAAGTGGATTTTCCCTTCTGATTCCTTGGCCGTGGTGAGCGCTTCCTGATAAGTAATGTCGACCCCTTCGATGTGTTTTTTGCCACCGTCGGTGCGCCAGTCGTAGCCGTAGGAGGCAATGCCGAGCACCAGCTGGCGGGGGTCGACTTGGGCCGTCATCTTGGCGAGGATGTCCTCCACCCACTTGTGGGCCGCTACGGGGCCGGGGCCGCTGCCGGTTTCGTGCTGGTCGTAGGCCATCAGAATAAGGTAGTCGTTGGACCGGGCCAGGGTGGCAGGGTTGTAATCGTCGTTGAGGGGAGCAATATCCTGCGTGACGAGGTAGCCGGCCCCGTGCAGGGCCGTGTACAGTTCGCGCTGGAAGGCTTCGAGCGGGGCCGGGTCGTTCAGGTTCAGGCTCTCAAAGTCGATATTGACGCCCGCGAAGCCATAGCGTCGGATGGCCTTGAGCACGTTGCCGATAAAGAGCTGGCGCGTAGCCTCGGTGGCAATCATGCGGCGCACATTGCCACCGTTCCATTTCTCTTGGTAGTAGTTGGAAATCATGGGCACTACGGCCACGCCGGGATGGCGGCGCAGCAGGGCCAGGGCGGCCGTGTCGATGTCCATGCTGAGCTGGCCGGCCTCGTTTGGCACAAACAGCCATTCGGGCAGTACCATGTTCATTTTGTCTACCTGCTTGCGCAGGGTATTAAGCGACTGGGCATCCCAGTTCACATAGAAGCCCGCCCGGATGGGCAGGCCGTTGTGAAACGCCGGGGCCATCCGATTGCGCGGGGGTACCTTAACCGGGGTACCCACCGCCTTGCTGCGCGGGTCGCGGTAGCCGCCTTTCAGCACCGGCAGCTTGCGCCGCACGGCCTGAAAGTCCCGGTTGTGGCGGTTGGCCAGAGTGGTGAGGTGGGTCGGGTTGAGTATCTGCTTGTACGTTTCGTTGGGTCCGAACGCCTGCGGCAGCAGGGTGGCCGACTGTTGAAACAGGGCCCATGCCAGCCCGGCGCCCGCCAGCAAGAGCACCCCTACGGCCAGCCGTGCACTCCACAAAAAGCGCTGCCAGCGCCGGGGCGAAAAGCTTTGAAAAACCTGAGAGGAGGAACCTTCGGTGGACATTAGCGGGATGGAAAACGGGGTATTGGTTCGGCAAAGGAAAGGCCGGATATGTGAGCATAAAATAAATGCGTGGCGTCTTTTAATGCCTCACAAAACATTCATTAAGCTCCCCTTAACATTAATGCCGTGAATCAAATCAACAGGGCGGCTGCGGTACCGGCTAAGCGCAACCGTTGCACCCGGGCGTTTGTACGGGGTTCGGTTAGGGCAAAGAGGGTGCCACGCTGGCGGCAGTGCGCTGACTCTCATCAACTCCTTTTACTAACGGATGGTGCCTTTTTATGGTTTGCCTGGTTC
>JANPOR010000264.1:0-2808 GCA_031428075.1 Hymenobacter sp.
GGCCTCTCCAAGCAGCTGCTGGATAAGCGGGCGACCCTGACCTTCAACGTGCGCGACGTGCTGCACAGCCAGGTGGCGCGCGAAATCCAGGATTTCCCCGGCGTGGTGTCCACTGTCCAACTCACGCGCGACACCCGGGTGGCCAACGTCGCGTTCGTGTACCGTTTCGGGCAAGCGGCCGGCAAGGCGGCCAAGCGCTCCGCCAGCAGCGCTGACGACGAAAAGGACCGGGTAAAAACTAACTAGCCGGGCCCACGAATACTTGATAATCAACGGTTATTTGTAGATTTAAACCCCGGTTATTATTCGCTTCTTTCACCATGAATCGCCACGACATCGCCGACCAGGAAGTGGTCCCCGCCCAGTTCCTGGCGTTTGCGTTGGCCTGCACGCTGGTCCTGTTTAGCAGCTTGTTCCCGTCCGCCTTTTCGGGCATTGCCTACAAGTTGGCCGACGCGGTGTTCATCACGGGTTGCGTGTTGGTGGCCATGAAGCTGGCCCGCAAGGGCTGGGACCTGCCGGCGGCGGGCTACACGGTGCTCTCCATCGCCTGGGGCGTGTTTTTCCTGGCCAAGGATTTCCGGCGGCTGGACGTGGGAAACGACATTTTCGCCTCGGCGTTCTACTTCCTGCTGCCCTCGCTGGGGCTGATTGTCTTTTACCATCCGTTTCCGCGCTGGCTCAAAGCATTCACCCTGTTGGGTTTCGTGCCTTCACTACTGGAACTCATCATTCTGAAATCAGGCAGGGGAGGGGCCTACGAAGACCTCATACGCACGGCCGGCTACCGATTCATTCACTTACTCAGTTTGACTTGGGGCGCTTTCTTCTACTGGCAGTACCGCCGGGAAGTACGCCAGGCTCGCCGCTCAGGCACTGGAGCCGCCTGATGGCGTTAGCACCAAGCAGAAAATCTGTTGCGCCGTCACGGACCTACCCCTGCGGCGGGACCGATTTTTCGTTAATCTGGCAACCCGCAAAGCGCAGGATTTTATAGAGGGTACGGCGCGAGCCAATCTGGAAGTAATCCATGAGCTGGCGGGTAGACTGCTGACGCGCTAAATAGAGTTCCTTCACAGCGGGCGCGATTTTCTGGTAGCGCGGGGCCAGGCCCGGGGGCCGTCCCTCCTACCGGCCGCGGGCCCGGGCGGCTTGCAGGCCGGCGTGGGTGCGCTGCACCAGCACGTTGCGCTCGTGCTCGGCCAGGGCACAAAAAATCTAAAACACGAGCTGGCCGCCCGGCGAGGTCGTGTCTATGGGGTCCTGCAAAGATGTCAGGTGCAGCCCGCGGCGGCTCAGGTCCTCGACGATCTAAATCAGGTGCTTGGTGGAGCGGCCCAGCCGGTCGAGTCGGCAAATAACGACCGTATCACCGGGCCGAGCGTAACCCAACAGTTTTTCCCAGTTCGGCTTATGGACCTGCACGCCGGACACCGTATCGGTGTAGAGGGCGTCGCAGCTCGCCTGGCGCAGGGCGTCGAGTTGCAGGTCGAGCACTTGCTCGTTGGTTGCCAATTTAACCAAGTGCCTCAATCGTTTATGCCCCTGTTAATTCCCCAACACGTTCTAAGGACAAACACAATGTTTTATGTAACTCACTCTAGGCAAGCAATTACTTTGATGCGGCTCAAAAAGTTGGCCCCAATGAGCGAAAGTGTCGGCTTTTTACACTTTAGCAACCGTCGTTTCCAACGTGCATAGGCAAATGCTCATCCTAAACCGCTCTGGCAGATGGATTAAAAAGCTATACCTTGCTAACTAGATTAGCTACTCATACTTTTTCGACCTGGACATGAGCCAACTAGTAACGACTGCGCCAAAATCCGAATCAATCTACGAACCCCGTCGCTTGCAGCTCGTGGCACCTAGACTGCCTAGCTGTGATTTTACTGCCACGGTGGATTTTTACGTTCGGGGCCTGGGGTTTACGCTACTCGCCGAGTTCAACAACCAGTATTTGATACTCCAGCGCGATGTGGCCGAGGTGCATCTTTTTGCGCAAGCCGACTTAGACCCCCTCACCAATCCCACCATGTGTTATCTGCGGGTGTCTGAACTTGACAAGTGGCTGGCGCAGGTGCAAACCGCTGGTTTGTCCTTTGCCCCAGCCGGGCAGTTGCACACGACTCCCTGGGGCCAACGCGAGTTCGCGCTCTTGGACCCCAACGGCAACCTGCTCACATTCGGCGAACCAGCGTAGCGTGCCCCCTGCATAAATAATGAACGGCCCTCCTTTGTAGAAGATTGGCAGCAACAACAAGCAGGGCTTGGTGATGGCCAAAAAGGTGACCCTGGCCGCCGGGCAGTGGCTGACGACCTATTACGTGTACGACGACTTCTCCCGCCTGCGGGCCGTGCTACCGCCCCAGGCCACCACCCTACTGCTGGGCAACGGCCAGCAGGTGAGCGCGGCCGTGGACTCGCCGCTCTTCTACTACCGCTACGACGGGCGCGGCCGGATGCTGGCCAAGCAGGTACCGGGCCAGGCCGGCGAAGTGCAAACCGTGTTCGGCCAGCTCGACCGCCCCGTGCTGACGCAAGACCCGGCGCAGCGGGCGCGGCAGGAGGGTTTGAACAGCATCAAGTAGCGCCTCTGGCATGGCAACGCCGCGCGGGCTGTGGAATAAATAGCGGACCTAGACGACACCTTGGTTGCGCATCAAGAAGACCAGCTACTGACCAGAAAATACGATAAGCTCAATCCATCAGGCAATCTGGTTGCTGATTTTCACACCTACTGTTAGAGCAGAACAGTGGGTTCATTGTGGCTTACGCCGAACGCCGTCGTTACGGGGAACGCGTGTCCAC
>JANPOR010000265.1:0-14989 GCA_031428075.1 Hymenobacter sp.
GTAGCCGTATAAAAGCAAACGGGTTGCTTGTTATCAGTTGTTAGTCAATAAATTATTGATTTGCCAACAACTCACTAATAACTTAGTAGATAGCGAAGGCACTGCGGGTCCGCGCGTTCAACGGCAATCGGCAGGGCGGAGTGCAAGCTGCGGCTAGCAAAGCCCGCGCTACCGCCGCCGGGAACCCATAAAAAAAGGCTGTCAACCCCGGGGGTTGGCAGCCTTTTTCGTTCAGCGGTCTAGCCGTGGGCTAGCCTTTCAGCTGCGTGCCAGCGGCGCTCAAGGCCTTGCCCAGCTCATGGAGCTTGGCTTGGGCATCGGGCGTGGCCGAGGCGGCCACTTTGCTGGTGTGCTCGCCCAGGGTGCTCAGGCTGCTGGCTAGCGCACCCTTATCGGAGGCGCCGCTGCCCAAGGCATCGTGCAGGGCCTGCAGTTCCGAACTGATTCCCGACAACTGAGAGTTACCTTTCAGGGTTTGGATCCAGCCGGCAATGTTGGGGGCCGCCGCGCCGGCCGCATTGGCCAAGCCACCTTTCAAGGCATTGATGGTGGCGTCGAGCTGGCTGGTTGGGGATTGAGTACTGTCCATTGTAGTGTGGTTGAAAAAATGTGATTATGTCCTATTAACGTGCTTCTCCCGCATTTGTTAAGTACCGGACGTACAATATTTTGTCCTTTCAAAAGAAAGGACTTAGGTTCAAACTTTATCGAGTCCGACAGGTTATGCAGCCTCCTATTTTGGCGGAACATGGGGTTGTGTAACGAGGCAGTTACCAACCCCAAAGCCTGTTGCTGGAGGGCTTACTCCCTGCCCTCCACGCGCAGCGCCTGCACGGCGGGGTGCTGCGGATTGAGCACGATGACCGAAAACGGATACTGCTCGCCATCGCGCTTCTCGATGCGCAGGGCCCCAGCCGTGCGCAGGCCGTTGATGAGGTCGCGCCGCTCGTACTCGGGCAGCGCCGAAAACTCGTCGGTGAGGCGGCGCAAAAACGGCGTCAACCACAGCTCGCCTACCGCCCGGTGCTGATTGAGGCGCCGCAGTTCGGCCGCCATGAAGACCAGGCAGCGCTGCTCGTTAGCATTGGCCAGCGGCCGCACCGGGTCGAAGACGGGGGCATCCTCGGCGGGCAGCGCGGCCGTGGGCACAGCCATCGGCGCTTCGGGGGCCGGGCGGCCGCTGCGGCGCTCCTCCAGCAGGGCCAGGGTGGCCGCAGGCAGCAATTCGCGGGCGTCGATGAAGTGCTGGGGTCCCAGATTCTGGAGCAAGTCGCCCGAGGTGGCCTCGCGGAAACCGGCCACCAGTACCTGCCGGGCCTGGCGGCGCAGGTGCTGGAGCAGCGGAATGTAGTCGCGGTCGCCGGCCACGAGCACGAAGGTGCCAATGTCAGGCCGGGTGTAGAGCACCTCCATGGCGTCGATGCAGAGCTGCATGTCAGCGGCGTTTTTGTGGTGGGTACCTAGCACGTTGCGGGTGCTCACCCCCATCAGGTACAGGCCGCCCTGGGGAGCCGTGGCCAGGCGCTCGAAGTCGGCGTAGGCGTTCAGCACCAGGCAGTCAAGGCTCCGTTGGGCGAGGGTTTCGCGCAGCTTGCGCACCAGCGCCAGCACGTAGTCGTTGAGGTCGGGCGGGTCGTGAAAGTGGTTTTTGAGAAAGTAGTACACATTCTCAAAATCAATAAACACCGCCGCGTAGGACGGCCCATCGGGAGCAGCACGGTTCGCCATGCGGGCAAAGGTAGTGGCCATCGGGGGCCCTGGTAGCCGTGCGGGTCCCGGCCGTAACTTGCCCGCTCTTACCCAACTGCATGGTTTTATCCCGCTTCGCCCACACCCTGACGCGTCTGCTGCCACTGTTGCTTTTTACCTTTGCCGTTCGCGCTCAGCGCGCCGCTGACAGGCCGCCCGCTGCCGACCCGTTTGGGCGGCGTGCTGGCGCGGGCCGTGCCGGGCGGACGGTATCGGTCGCACCAGGTTTTTCACGACTATGATACCACGAAGCACGAGTGGACGCGACTCATACTGGAAGTGCAAGCTACCGATGGCAGCATTCGACGCATCCAGACATGGGCACCGGACGTGGTCAAAATCAGCTATTTCGCGCCGGGCCAGCGGCCAGTAGCCGACTCATCACTGAGTGTGGTACAACCTCCACAGCCAGTAGCTTATGAGACATATTGTAACCACGGGTGCGATGGCCCACCACCCACGGAGATGATAAAAAGGTATGGTCCTAACATTTGCTCAGGCGTATACGTCTACCCTGATAAACTAGCTTTTGGGGTTAACTGCCAAGGTTTTGAACTTGATAAAAAAACACTGGCTATCAAAATTCATGGTCACAGTTTAGGTGAGCAGCCATTGCTTAGCGAAGCCGTCACCCCCTTCTGCCGCCAGCCTACTACCCAGCATACTGGCGATATACCACCCAGCCGCATCGACGAACTAGCCGGCACGGGCGTCCGCTTCCACCTTCAGCCCAGCGAGCGGCTGTACGGCACCGGCTCGCGGGCCCTGCCGCTCGATAGACGCGGCTACCGGCTGGAATTATATAACCAGGCCCACTACGGCTCGCAGAACGGCGAGCCCAACCTCAACATCGCTCTGCCGGTGGTGCTGAGCAGCCGCGGCTACCTGCTGCTATTCGACCACTACGCCGCCGGCTACCTCGACTTGGGCAAAACCGATAAAAATGTGCTCGAGTACGGTGGTGAGGGCCTCACTTCGCTCAGCTACTTTGTGGTGACGGGCCGCGACCAAGCCGAAATCCTGGACCGCTACACGGCCCTGACGGGCCGGCAGCCGTTGCCGCCGCGCTGGGCGCTGGGGCTGATTCAGAGTCGGTTCGGGTACAAATCATCCGAGGAGGTGAGCGCCGTGGCTACCCGCATGCGCCGCGAGAACTTCCCGCTCGATGCGCTGGTGCTCGACTTGTACTGGTTTGGCGGCACCACCCGGCAGGGCGATTTTGCCTGGGATAAAAGCCATTTCCCCGACCCGGCCGGGCTCATGGCAGGACTTAAAAAGCAAAACATCAACACCATCTTGATTTTGGAGCCGTACGTGATGCGCACCTCGCGCAACGACAGCGCCGTGCGCACCCAGGGCTTGGTGGGGACCGATGCCCAGGGCCGGCCGTTCACGTTGGGCTCGTTCTGGGCCGGGCCGGCCAGCATCCTCGACATGTTCAAGCCCAGCGCCCGCCGCTGGCTGTGGGACCGCTACAAAACCCTGCACGACCAAGGAGCCGCCGGCTGGTGGAGCGACCTCGGCGAGCCCGAAAACCACCCCGACGCCATGCGCCACGCGCTGGGCCCCACCCGCGCCATGCACAACGCTTATGGGCAAGCCTGGGCCAGCATCTTCCAAGAAAACTACGCCAAAGACTATCCCGACGAGCGGGTATTCAACCTGGCCCGCTCGGGCTGGGCGGGTATGCAGCGCAACGGCGTATTCCCGTGGTCGGGCGACGTTAACCGTTCCTGGAGCGGCCTCCAGGCCCAGGTGCCCGTGATGCTAGGCCTCGGCCAAGCCGGCGTGGGCTACATGCACTCCGACGCGGGCGGCTTCTGCGTGGGTCCCATTGACCCCGAGCTGTACACCCGCTGGCTGCAAATGGCCAGCCTCTGCCCCATCCTGCGCATCCACGGCGAGGGCGTGCCGCCAGAACCGTATTTCTTCCCCGATCCTTACAAAAACAGTGTGCGCGACGCCGTGCATTTGCGGTATAAGTTGCTGCCGTATCTGTATTCGCTGGCCTACGAGAACAGCCTGACCGGGGCCCCGCTGGCGCGAAGCATGGATTTTGAAGGGCGTCATCCGTTTCTACCATCACCGTTTTCGCCGCCGGCAAACTACTGTGATGCTGACCAATTATCGGCCGACGAAAAAGCGGCGGGTTTCACACCAGATGAATCTGACAGGAGTAATGACGGCTGGGGACCTGCTATTTCTCAACGGTCGGCAGCTACCGTCAACCCCGCCCTGGCCAACCTCAACGACCAGTACCTGCTGGGCCCCGACCTGCTCGTGGCCCCGGTGCTTCAGCCCAGCCAGCGGCGACGCAACGTGGTGCTGCCCGCGGGGCCCTGGATTGATTTCTATACTAACCAGAACTACGCGGGGGGTCAAACCGTGGCCGTGCCGGCCCCGCTGGCCCACTCGCCGCTGCTGGTGCGCGCCGGGGCCTTCGTGCCGATGACCGCTTACCGCCCCAGCACCGCCCAATACCGCCCCGACACGCTGCTGCTCCCCTACTACCCCGATTCGGCCGTGCCCCATTCCGGCTTCACCGTGTTTGATGACGACGGCCACTCGGCGCAGACCTTGACCCGGCAGCAATACCAGGCGCTGACCGTGCGCGGCATTGTTGATAATCAGCAGATTATCGTGCGGCTGCACCGCGCCGGCCACTACCCCGGCCAGGCACCGCAGCAAGTGGTGCAGCTGCTGGTGCAGCGGGTAGCGCCCCCGCCGACGGCGGTGCAGTTCGGCGGCCAGCAGACCCCAGACCGCAACTGGCGCTACGATGCCGCCCTCCACGAGTTGACTGTGGACGTGCTCCTCACCGACACGGCCACCGTGCGCCTGCCGGGCCTGCGCCTACTGGCCAGCCCTGCCCCTTTTGCCGAGCCCGAAACGTTGACCTTGGAGGCCCCCGACCAGCGCAGCTTCGGCCCCGGTAGCACCGCGCTGCATTATGTGCGCTTGGAAAACGGGGTACCCGAGCTGTTATTGATTCGGGACGCGCGCGGGGCCGCGGTGCGACAACTGGTGCTGGACAGCGGCGCAGGGCCCCACACGTTGCCCTTCGATGGGCGCGACGCCCGCGGCCAACCCCTGCCGCCGGGCGTGTACACAGCCGAAGCCGCCGGCCAGCACCAGCGGCTCATTCTGACCGAATAGTGTCCTTGCTTTCGCCAATGGAAATGAAGCCGTTTAACAGCGCCCGCCTGCGCTACCGGCCTTTGAGACCCGCCGACGCGGCCGGGATGTTTGCCCTCGACAGCAACCCCAACGTGCTGCGCTACCTCGGCACGCCTCCGCTCACCGACATCGCCCAGAGCCGCGCTGCCCTGGCTCGCCTTCAGGGCGAGTACCGCACCGAAGGCCTCGGCCGCTGGGCCGTGGAACTGCACGCCACCGGTGAATTTCTGGGCTGGGCTGGCCTGAAAATGAACCACAAAGTGGTGAACGGCCACGCCGATTTTGTTGACATTGGCTACCGCCTCCTGGAGCCGCACTGGGGCCACGGCTATGGCACGGAGGCCAGCCGGGCGTGGCTGGCCCACGGCTTTGGGGCCCTGGGGCTGCCGCTGATATCAGGCTACGCCGAAGCCGCGCACGGGGCCTCGCGGCGCATTTTAGAGAAGATTGGGCTACTGCTCGTCAACCTTTTTGAGGGCCCCGACGGTACGCCCTGTGCCTGGCACGAAGCCCGCAACCCGGGCTTGAGTTAATCATCAATTTTCATCCCGTTCCCTGCGCCACGCAAAACTTCCCCGGTTTGTTACTTGGCTTGGCTGCTTGCCAGCTTGTACCATATGAATGTGCGGCAGTACTCGCCGGAGAGCACATTCCAGGACCTGGCAGACTTGGTAGTTTAAGCTCCGTTGTAGCCCGGGATCCCGGTGCCCTGGGCTACGGTTCTACCTGCAAATTCAGGGGCTTCCAGGTGTTGTTAGCTTTATTTATGTCGGGCAGAATATTCGTGGGGTTGAGCACCACCGACGTCACCGGCGAGGTCGAATTGAAGCGGAACGTCCAAGTGCCGCCGCGCTGCCAGATTTCGACGGGCAGGTGTACAAGGCTGGTTTTGCCGTTGGCCTCTTTGACTTCGGCGGTAACGGGCATGGCCGCTTGGCTCCGGTTTTCGAGCGTGATGAGGGCCCCCTTGGCAGGATCCTGGTTCACGTAAGCTACGGCGGTCACGGCCTGGTCGAGCAGCCAGTTTTCAAAGAACCACTCGTGCCAGAACCACGTGAGGTCCTCGCCGCCCGCCTCGTTCATGGTGCGGAAGAAGTCGCGCGGCTGCGGGTGCTTGAACGCCCAGCGCTTGATGTAGGTGCGGAATGCGTAATCGAACCGCTCGGGGCCCAGGATTTCCTGGCGCAGCAAATACAGCCCATAGCCGGTTTTGGTGTAGGCCGCGAACCCCAGGTTGTAGGCCTGCGTCACGTCGGGCACGGTGTAGGGCACATCGGCGCCGGGGTCCTGTATGAGCCGCGTGATGAGCTGTGCGTCGCCGCTTTCCACATCGGCCAGAGCCTTATATTCGCCGCCGTTGAAATTTTTGGTGGATAAGATGTTAATAAACGTGTTGAAGCCCTCGTCCATCCACGGGTACTTGCGCTCGTTCGAGCCCACAATCATTGGAAACCAGTTGTGGCCAAACTCGTGGTCGGTCACGGCCCAAAGGCTGCCTTTGCCGTCTTTAGCCCCGCAAAACACGATGCCCGGGTACTCCATGCCGCCCACCGCACCGGCCACGTTGGTAGCTACGGGGTAGCTGTACTCGTACCACTGCTTGGAGTTATACTCAATGCTCTTCTTGACGTATTCCGTCGAGCGGTTCCAGGCCGTATCCTGCGCCGCCTCAACCGGGTAGAGCGACATGGCTAGCGACTTGCGCCCACTGGGCAGGTTCATCTTAGCAGCGTCCCACACGAAAGCGGCCGACGCGGCCCAGGCCACGTCGCGGGCTTGCCGGCAGCGAAAGTGCCAGGTAAGGCGGCCGTTGCGGCCAGCCGGGCGCGAGCCGGACTGCGTCACCTCATCAGGGCCCCGCACGATGACCGTTTTGTCGGAGCCGGCGGCCAGGGCCAGGCGGCGCTGCTGGGCGGCGGTAAGCACTTCGGCGGGGTTCACGAGCTCGCCCGAGCCGCCCACCAGGTAATTGGCCGGCACGTTGAGGGTATAGTCGAAATTGCCGTATTCCAAGTAAAACTCGGCCGCCATGTACGGCAGCACGTTCCATCCCTCCACGTCGTCGTACACGGCCATGCGCGGGTACCACTGCCCCACCTCAAAGATTTCGCCGTTCTTGGTTTTGAGGCGGCCCAGGCGGTCGGCCCCGTACTCGGGGATGTTGAAGGCGTAGGCGATGTTAATTTTTAGTTTGTCGCCGTGGGGCCTCATTGCCTCGGGCAGAATGATTTGCATCCGCGTATCAGTCACGCGGTATTGGGCCTTGGTTTTCTTGCCGTGCAGCTCAATGGTTACCGTTTGCAGCGTGTCGCCGCCCAGGAATCCCCGCGCCGCGTTGCCGAAGCGCCCGCCCGCCGGGGGCGTCACGGCCGCCCCGCGCGAGTCGGCCCGGAACAGGTTTTGGTCGACCTGCAGCCACACGAAGGGCAGCGCGTCGGGGCTGTTGTTGGTGTAGGTAATGGCGGCCGTGGCCGTCACGCGGGCACGCTTTTCGTCAAGCGAGGCGGCAATCTGATAATCGGCCGCGTTCTGCCAGTAGGTAGCCCCGGGTTGGCCGCCGGCCGTGTGCGTGGCCGGTCCGGCTTGGTCAAGAAAATTGGGCGCGAACAGGGCGCGGGCATTAAAACCCGGGCCGGGGCCGGCGGCCGGCCCCCCCGTTTGGGCCCGGGCCGCGCCGCCTAGTAATAGGGCCGAGCCCAACAACACCTTGGCAAAAAGAATTTTTTTCATGAAATATTAGACGGCGAAGACGATGGTGACCAAAAGTAGGCACCGCGACCGAAGGACCGTGCGCCCGCCCCAGCATTGCAGCCGCGTCAATTAAAAAACAGACGACCGGGTTCTGGGGCCCGAATCGGCAGCATCACCGGCCCACCCGTACACGTAGCAGATACTTTCCCATTTTCTTCGTTTTCGAAATCTTATGAAACACTGCGAACTCGGCCGCTCCGGCCTCCACATTGCCCCGCTTATGCTTGGCGGCAACGTTTTCGGCTGGACGGCCGACGAAAAAACCTCCTTCGCCGTGCTCGACGCCTTCGTAGACGGCGGTGGCAATGCCGTCGACACCGCCGACGGCTACTCAGTGTGGGTACCCGGCCACGTAGGCGGCGAGTCCGAAACCATTATCGGCAAGTGGCTGCGGCAGCGCGGCCGGCGTGACGACGTCGTCGTCGCCACCAAAGTGGGCTGGGAAGTGAACGCCGAAAACAAGGGCCTGGCCAAAGACTACATTCTGCGCGCCGTAGAGGGCTCTCTCAAGCGCCTGGGCACCGATTACATCGACCTCTACCAGTCGCACAAAGACGACCCCACCGTGCCCGTAGAGGAAACCCTGGAAGCCTACGCCCAGCTGGTGAAAGCCGGCAAAGTGCGCGTCATCGGGGCCTCCAACTTCACGGCCGCGCGCCTGCGCGAAGCGCTGGCCGCCAGCGCGCGGCACGGCTACCCGCGCTACGAAACGCTGCAAAACCTCTACAATCTTTACGACCGCGCCGATTTTGAGCAAGACCTGGCCCCGGTGCTGCGGCAGGAAGGCATTAGCGCCATTCCCTACTACGGGCTGGCTTCGGGCTTCCTCACCGGCAAGTACCGCAGCCAAGAAGACCTGCAAAAGAGCGTACGGGGCTCTTCCATTGGCCCCCGGTATTTAACTGATAAAGGGTTAAGCATTTTGCACGCTCTCGATGCCGTGGCCGCCCGCCAGCAGGCCACGCCCGCCCAGGTGGCCCTGGCCTGGCTGATGCAGGCCCCCACCGTGGCGGCTCCCATCGCCAGCGCCACCAGTGCGGCCCAGGTCACGGAGCTGCTAAAGGCCGCCGAGTTACGGCTGACAGCGGAAGACGTGCAAACCCTGCAACAAGCTCAACCTGTTAACGCCGCTTAGCATCCCAGACGCCGTCCGCTCCCGGACGGCGTTTTTTATCGCCAACGCTTTTCCCATGACCTATTCCAACACCCGCGTAAAACTGGCGTCGCGCCCGGTGGGCCTGCCCCAGCCCGAAAACTTTGCCATCGACACCATTGAAATCCCCCCGCTCACTGAGGGCCAGGTATTGGTCAAAACCAGCTTCATTTCCCTTGACCCCGCCATGCGCGGCTGGATGAACGAGGGCAGAAGCTACATCCCGCCCATCGGTATTGGGGACGTGTTCCGAGCGGGCGGTGCCGGGCAGGTGGTCGAATCCAACAGCCCGGCCTTTGCCGTGGGCGATTACGTGACGGGTGGCCTGAACGTGCAGCAGTACGCCCTGCGCGACGGTGCCACCGCCCAAGACCCCGCTAATCCCGCGTTTCTGCTGAAAGTAGATACGCGAATCGCGCCGCTTGAAACCTACCTTGCCACCTTGGGAATGCCCGGCCTGACGGCCTACTTCGGCCTGCTGAACACCGGCCAGCCCAGGGAAGGCGAAACCGTGGTGGTGAGCGGCGCGGCCGGGGCCGTGGGCAGCGTGGTCGGCCAGATTGCCAAGCTCAAAGGCTGCCGCGTGGTGGGCTTGGCCGGCGACCAGGAAAAAGTCGATTACTGCGTGAATGAGCTGGGCTTCGATGCCTGCATCAACTACAAAACCGAGAACGTACGCACGGCCCTGCGCGCCGCCTGTCCCAAAGGCATCGATGTGTACTTCGACAACGTGGGCGGCGAGATTCTGGACTTCATACTGGAGCAAATCCGCCTCCGGGCGCGCATCGTCATTTGCGGGGCCATCTCGCAGTACAACAACACGACGCCCGTGAAGGGCCCCAGCAACTACCTGTCGCTGCTCGTGAACCGCGCCCGCATGGAAGGCATCGTGGTGTTCGACAATGCCGCCAACTACGGTACCGCCGCCCGCGAAATGGCCGGCTGGATTCGCGAAGGCAAACTAATCTCGCCCAAAGTGCAGATCGAGCACGGCATCGAGAACTTCCTACCCACGCTCCTCAAGCTGTTTTCGGGGCAGAACTTTGGTAAGCTGGTGCTGGCCCCGTAAACTATTTTTTATCCAAAGCGAAGCCCAGCGACTGCAGCAGTCGCCGGGCTTTTTCGCGTTTTCGGCCGAATGGTTAGGGCGTAATATCGGCAAACTGGTACACGCGGCCCACGTCCAGCGGCTGGCCGTCGGCTTCGGCGTATGGGTACACGAAATAGTTGAGTGGGGCCCCGGCCTGCCGGGGCGTCAGCACCAGGTCGCGGCCGCGGGTGAACTCGACGCGGTTCTCGTCGTGCGCCCCGAAGAAGTAGCCGCGCTTGCTGGGGTTCTTGGCGGCTTCGGAGGCGTCAACGGGCACCCAGCCGGTTTCCTTGGTGAAGAACTCGGCCCAGCAGTGGTAGCCCTTGATTTCGCCCTGGCCACGCTGCGGCGGCAGCGGCAGCCCAATACTGAAGCGCGCCGGAATACCTTGGGCCCGGCAGTAGCCGATGAACACGGCGTGGAAATCGGTGCAGTTGCCGCGCCGGGCGTCGCAGGCGTAGTAGATGTCGCCGCGACCCCAGCCCTGGCCGGTTTTGTCGTACACCATCGTGCCCACCACGTGCTCATAGATGGCGCGGGCCTTGGCCAGCGGCGTGGTGGCGTGGGCCTTATCCACCACTTCCTGAGCCAGGGCCCTGATTTTAAAGTCGAGCGGCACCAGCCGGTCGGGGGCCAGCCACCGAGATTGGTTGGGGTCGGCAGCTTCGGTTTCGACGGGCGCGTGGTCGTCGGTGGCGCGCAGGTTCAGGTGCTCGCGGCGCGTGACGCGGGCGCTGAGCGTAACTACCAGCGGCGCGGTGGGCATCGTGGCCGGCCGCAGGTGCAAGGTTTGGTTGCCGTAAGCATCTGCCTCAATGGTGTAAGGCACGGGGGCTTCTATGCTGAGGTCACGCACGTCCTGGCTGCGGTCGGCGCGCGGTACAGGCAGCCACAAATCAAGGGCGCGGGTGCCGATGGGCGGTACGGGCACCGTGGTCTGGCAGGTGAGCTGAAACGTGCGGCTGCGCGGGGCTACGGAGGTGGGGGCCGCAGCAGTAAGCAGCAGCGCGGCAGTGACGAGCAACAGGTGTTTCATGAGAACGGGTAATAATCAGGCAAATTTACGCTTTCCTGGCACGAGTCACGTTACGCTGAACCAGCGTCGGCTCGGGCTGTGAATTTCCATTTCTTCATTCGAAAATCCTGCATGCCTTTTCTGCTACGCGTCCACCACATTGCCCTCATTTGCACCGATTACGACGCCTCGAAGCGGTTTTACACCGACGTGCTGGGCCTGCGCATCGTCCGCGAGGTGTACCGGGCTGAGCGGCAATCCTACAAGCTGGATTTGGCGCTGGCCGGGCAGTACGTCATCGAGCTATTTTCCTTCCCTAACCCGCCTCCACGCCCCAGCCAGCCCGAAGCCGCCGGCTTGCGCCACCTGGCCTTCGCTGTAGGCGACGTGGACGCCGCGCTGGCCCGGCTCCAGCAGCAAGGCGTGGCCTGCGAGCCTGTCCGTGTGGACGAATTTACCGGCCGCCGCTTCACCTTTTTGGCCGATCCCGACGGGCTGCCGATTGAATTGTACGAGACGTAAAGCACGGCTGGGAAGCTTCGAAGCGGCGGCCGTACTCGTCTCGGCTTGTTGCCGTGCAGCCGGCTCGAGTTCGTTACGTAAGAAGGAATGCAGCCCTGACGCCCGCGCCACCGTACTACCAGCAAGCCTGGACGTACGAGGCTGGCCGCTTGCCGGCCGACGCACTTTTCAAGCAACGCACTTTATGAAATCACCCAAGCAAACTTCTCCCAAACGCGTATTGGTAACCGGCGGCACCGGCAAGCTCGGCAAAGTCTGCGTAGCCGACCTGCAAGCACATGGTTACGACGTATTTGTGGTCGACACGGTAGCGCCCGCGAAAGGTATCCCGCACATCATCGCCGATCTCTCCGATTTTGGCCAGACGCTGGACGCGCTCTCGTCGGTGGGCCACGAAATTTACGCCGGCGTGGGCCCCCAGGCGTTCGACGCCATAGTGCACCTGGCGGCCTTCCCCACCCCGCGCCAGTACCCCGACGCGCACCTGTTCCAAAATAATATCATGGGTACCTACAACGTGTTTGAGGCGGCGCGGCGGCTGGGCATCCACAACGTCATCTGGGCCTCCAGCGAAACCACGCTCGGCGAGCCCTTCGATGAGACCGCGCCCTACGCGCCCGTGGACGAGGACTACCCGCTGCGCGCCAAAAGCGCCTACGCCCTGGCCAAAGTGCTGATGGAGGACATGGCCCGCCAGTTTTGCTACCAAACGCCCGAACTGAAGCTCGTCGGCCTGCGCTTTTCCAACGTGATGGAACCCGCTGACTACGCCAAATTTCCGGCCTACGATGCTGATCCTGAAGAGCGCAAGTGGAACATGTGGGCCTACATCGACGCCCGCGACGGGGCCCAGGCCGTTCGCAAGGCCATCGAGTGGCCGGCCACTGGGATGCACGCCTTCATCATCGCCAACGCCGACACGGTGATGTCTAAACCCTCCACCGAACTAATGGCCAAAACCTTCCCCGGTGTGCCGGTGAGAAAGCAGTTGGGTGAGCACGAAACGCTGCTTTCCATTGAGAAGGCCCGGCGGGTGCTGGGCTACGAGCCCGAGTTCAGCTGGCGCGAGGAGAAGTCGCGGTAGTTGCCAATTGCCGTTAAACCAAAAAGGTAGGCCCGTGGAAGATGTTTTTCTACGAGCCTACTTTTTCAGTTTAGTTAATTGTCAGTTTAGAATGAGTAGAAGTATTGCCCGGATTCTTTTCCGTCCACATTTTCTTGCTCAACAAGAGCGAATTGGAGCTGCTCCAGCAAATACAGTAGGGCCCCCAGGTTTTTGGCTCTAATGACCAAGCAGTGCTTAAAACACCATTTTTCAATTCTAGCAACTGAATAATGTTGGGCTGGCCACCGCCATGTTCAATACCCATGCATGAGGTAGCAATGTGCTTCATATCGGGCGCAAATACCAGTTCACCCCACAATTCAATCTGGCGGCCCGAAGCATCTATGAGAAGCCATTGGGTCATTTCATAGAACTGAACCTGGATCAGATGAGCCTGAAAGGCTGTCAAATATTTTAGATAGATGTATTCAGTCATTTCAGCCTCACTGTGGCCCTGGTTAATAAAGGCTTCATCAACAATAATATCAGCCAGAATCTTCTGCCCCTTTACCGTCGGAATAATAATACGCCCGCGCTGCTTTTTGAGCGGAAACGTAACGCGCAGCTTGGTTTCTACGCAGCCTTTTTTGACCGCCAAATACACCGCCTTCGCCAAAAGGCTGAACGTAACCCGTGTGGTAGCCGGACTACCGGATGGCCCTCCCATGAGCAGCGGCAGTAGGAACAGAGAGACGAGTCTCGTGCAATACTTGGGCGGCCAGTACCCTGACAAGTTACCAACAGCAGCATCTTTGTGCCCATGCCCAACGCTGCCGCCCTCCTCCCCTACCTCGTTTTCGACTTCGACAGCACCTTCACCCAAGTCGAAGGCCTCGATGAATTGGCCGATATCGCCCTGCAAGGCCATCCCGACCAGGCCGAGCGCGTGGCCCAAATCCGGGCCCTGACGGACCGGGGCATGGCGGGCGAAATCAGGTTTCAGGAGTCACTGAGCCAGCGGCTGGCGCTGCTGGGGGCCCACCGGCGGCACTTGGCGCCCCTGGTGGCGCGGCTACAAGGCAAGGTGAGCGAGAGCATTCAGCGCAACGGTGACTTCTTCCGGCGGTTTGCCGACCGGATTTACGTGGTGAGCAGCGGGTTTCGGGAATTCATCGAGCCGGTGGTGGCCGAGTTCGGTGTCGCACCCGGCCACGTACTAGCCAATACGTTCACGTTTGACGCGGCGGGCAATATCACCGGCTGCGACCCGGCCAACGTGCTGAGCCGCGACGGCGGCAAAATCCGGCAGCTCGTGCTGCTCAACTTGGATGGCCCCGTGTACGTGCTCGGCGACGGCTACACCGACTACCAAATTCGGGAGGCCGGCCTCGCCCACCGCTTCTACGCCTACACCGAAAACGTGGCCCGCCCCACCGTGGTGGCCCGCGCCGACGAAGTATTGCCCACTTTTGACGAGTTTTTGTACCAGCTGAAATTGCCGATGACCCTTTCGTACCCCAAAAACCGTATCAAGGTCCTGCTCCTCGAAAACCCCGATGCCCGCGCCGCCGAGCTGTTCCGCCAAGAAGGCTACCAAGTAGAAGAAGTGCAGGGCGGCCTCGACGAAGACGAGCTCATCGCCCGCGTCGAGGGCGTGAGCATCCTCGGCATCCGGTCCAAAACGCAGGTGACGCAGCGCGTGCTGGACGCGGCCAACCGGCTCATTGCCGTCGGGGCCTTCTGCATCGGCACCAACCAGGTTGACTTGGCCGAGGCCATGAAAAAGGGCGTAGCCGTGTTCAACGCGCCGTTTTCCAACACCCGCTCGGTGGTGGAGCTGGCGCTGGGCGAGATCATCATGCTGGCCCGCCGCATCCCCGAAAAAAACCCCAAGATGCACGCCGGCGACTGGGATAAATCGGCCAGCGGCGCGTTCGAGATTCGGGGCAAGACGCTGGGCATCATTGGCTATGGCAACATCGGTTCGCAGCTTTCGGTGGTGGCCGAGGCCGTGGGCATGAAGGTGGTGTACTACGACGTGGCCGAAAAGCTCCAGCTCGGCAACGCCGTGAAGTGCAAAACCCTGGACGAGCTGCTGCCCTTGGCCGACGTGGTGACGCTGCACATCGACGGCCGCCCCGACAACCAGGATTTTTTCGGTGCGAAGGAGTTTGCCCTGATGAAACCGGGGGCCCTATTCCTCAACAACGCCCGCGGCCACGTGGTGAGCGTGCCGGCCCTGGCCGCCGCCCTGCGCAGCGGCCACCTCGGCGGCGCTGCCGTGGACGTGTTCCCCCACGAGCCCAAAACCAACCACGAAAGCTTTGAGAGCGAGCTGCGGGGCCTCCCCAATGTGCTGCTCACGCCGCACATCGGCGGCAGCACGGCCGAGGCCCAGCGCAACATTGCCGAATTTGTGCCCGAGCGCATTCTGGAGTACGTGAACACCGGCAACACCCAACAGAGCGTCAATTTTCCCAACATCCA
>JANPOR010000266.1:0-8871 GCA_031428075.1 Hymenobacter sp.
ATTAATTGCCGCAATAGAGCTGCTTTGGCTGCGCGGACACCACATGAGCATGACCACCTACCCTTACACCTTCCTATCCTTCTATCCACCATCATGACTGTCACCATTATCGGCCTGGGACTTATCGGTGGCTCGCTGGCCCTCAGTCTGCGCCAGCACGGGCTGGCCGCGCGCCTCATCGGCGTGGAGCAGAGCCCCGAGCACGCCCGCCGGGCCCTGGAGCTGGGCTTGGTGGACGAAGTCCAAGCCGATCTGCCCGCCGCCGTGCGCCGCGCCGACCTCGTAGTAGTGGCCGTGCCGGTGGACGCCATGCTGGCTGTGCTGCCGCAGGTACTCGACGCCACCGCGCAGGATCAGACAGTGATTGACGTAGGCTCGACCAAGGAGGCGCTACTAGCGGCCGTGGCCAGGCACCCGCGCCGGGGCCGCTTCGTGGCCACGCACCCCATGGCCGGCACCGAGAATTCGGGGCCCGACGCGGCCGTGCAGGGCTTGTACGACGGCAAAACCGTCGTGCTCTGCGATGTGGAGCACAGCGATGCCGACGCGGTGCAGCTGGTGGAAAAAATCTTTCGGGCCCTGCCCATGCGGCTGCTTTACCTCGACGCCCAAGCCCACGACCTGCACACAGCCTACGTGTCGCACATCTCGCACATCACCTCCTTTGCTTTGGCTCTCACGGTGTTGGAGAAAGAAAAGGAAGAGCAGCGCATCTTCGACTTGGCCGGCGGTGGCTTCGCCTCTACGGTACGGCTGGCCAAAAGCTCATCGGCCATGTGGGTCCCCATCTTCCGCCAAAACCGGTTGAACGTGCTGGATGTACTCGACGAGCATTTGCACCAATTGCAGCAGCTGCGCGAGTTGCTGGCCCAGGAAGACTATGCCGGGCTGACCAATCAAATTCAACAAGCCAACCGCATCCGCAAGATTATACCTTGAAGGTCATAGGGGCGAAACTCGTCCCCGCCCGCCGTTGGACAGAACTGTTCAGCGGACGCGCCTGCCGGGCCGGGGCCAGCCCCACCCCTACCCTATTTCTGAACTTAATCAACCCCAACTCCCCATGTTCCGCGACCTTTTCAACCGCCAACCCAACGACAAACCGTTCCTCATCTCGGGGCCCTGTTCGGCCGAAACTGAAGACCAGGTGATTAAAACCTGCCAGCGCCTGGCCGCTACCGGCAAGGTGCAGGCCCTGCGCGCCGGCATCTGGAAGCCCCGCACCAAACCCGGCGGCTTCGAGGGCGTGGGGGCCAAAGGCCTGCCGTGGCTCAAAAAAGCCAGCGAGCTGACTGGCCTGCCCGTCGCCGTGGAAGTGGCCACCGCCAAGCATGTGGAGGACTGCCTGGCCTTCGGCGTGGACCTGGTGTGGGTGGGCGCACGCACCACGGGCAACCCGTTTTCGGTGCAGGAAATTGCCAACGCGCTGCGCGGGGTAGACATTCCGGTGCTGGTGAAGAACCCCATCCACCCCGAGCTAGAGCTGTGGGTGGGGGCCATCGAACGCCTGCAAAAAGCGGGGCTGAAGCAGGTTGGGATGATTCACCGGGGCTTTTCGAGCTACGGCAACACCGATTTCCGCAACGCGCCGATGTGGCACCTGCCCATCGAGATGAAGCGCCGGCTGCCCGAGTTGCCTATTCTTAACGACCCCAGTCACATCTGCGGGCGGCGCGACACGCTGTTTGCCGTGGCCCAGCAGGCCCTGGACCTAGACTTCGACGGGACGATGATTGAGAGCCACATCGACCCCGACAACGCCTGGAGTGACGCCAAGCAGCAAATCACGCCCGAAGTGCTCGGCCAACTCATCACCGACCTAGTGTGGCGTCACGAAACCACCGATAAAGAAGAATTCCTGACGGCCCTGGCCGGCCTACGCGAGCAAATCAACAACCTCGACGCCGAGGTGATGCAACTGCTGGGCCGCCGCATGGCCGTGGCCGAAAAAATCGGTCAGTACAAGAAGGAGAACGACATCACCATCCTGCAAACCGCCCGCCTCAATGAAATAATGGCGCGCAGCAAGCGCCAAGGGGCCCAGATGGGCCTGACCGAAGATTTCGTGGAACGCTACATGGAAGCCGTGCACCTGGAGTCGATTATGCGCCAGGAAAGGGTCATGAACGGGTAGGTAATAGCGCGGACGCCGCGACTGAGACCAAGCGTCTCTATAAATAAAAAATGCCTCTACTAAACAGTAGCGGCATTTTTTTTGAAACCTGGAAAAAGGAGGATCATAAAAATCCTCAAGTCGACAACGACTTCTTATCCCTATCGACCTTCCTTCTAACCTTTATTTTTCACGTTATGGCCATTCAAAAGTATCAGGATTCCCTTGGGAACCTCATGCCGCAGACATTCTCCACCATGCTCGCCCGTTTCTTCAACGATTCGGTGGCAGGACGGGGCCGGGTGGCGTTCTCGCCGCAAATCGACGCATACGAGACCGAAAAGGGCTACCAGATTGGGGTGGCGCTGCCCGGCTTCAAGCAAGACGACACCGAGATGGACTTTCACCAGGGCCGCCTGACCATTTCGGGCGAGCGCAGCTTCCGCAACGACCAGAACGAGCGCCGCTACCACGTGGCAGGAAGCTCCTGAGGACGGCATCTTGCACGTAACGGTGCCCAAA
Organism: Hymenobacter sp.; assembly: GCA_031428075.1. GTDB lineage: Bacteria > Bacteroidota > Bacteroidia > Cytophagales > Hymenobacteraceae > Hymenobacter. The sequence continues at coordinate 2,636 of JANPOR010000266.1, forward strand.
GACGGGCAGAAAACCATGCGCCACCAAATCCAGGTGAAGAGCAGCGGCAACCCGCGCGCCAATGGACAATTATCGGAACGCATCGGCCAGCAAACCACCGACATACCTGTGCAGAACAGCAACGCCCAGTCGGCCACAGCCAACACCGAAGGCATCCAACGCAGTGGCAAATTCGCCGATGGCAAGGCCCAGCCGGCCGCCAACTCAGCCATGTAGGCCGCTGTGGAAATGGTTGTTAACAAAAGGGTATTCTGAATAGAATGCCTTTTTTATTGCAGGGCCCTGCAATTATTCTTGTCCGGCCAGCAAATCTTCGAAGGTTTGGCGGCGCCGAATCTGGCGCAGCTCCCCGTTTTCGAGCAACACTTCGGCCGGGCGCACGCGGGCGTTGAAGCTGCTGCTCATCTCGAAGCCGTAGGCCCCGGCGTTGTGGAAGGCCAGCAAGTCGCCTTCGTGGATTTCGGGCAGGCGGCGGTCCCAGGCGAAGGTGTCGGTTTCGCAGATGTTGCCCACCACCGTGTACACGCGCTCAGGGCCGTCGGGGTGGCTCAGGTTGGTAATGTGGTGGTAGCTGTCGTAGAACATGGGCCTAATCAAGTGGTTAAACCCCGAATCGACGCCCGCGAACACCGTGGCCGGCGTTTGCTTCACCACGGCCACACGCACCAGCAGGAAGCCGCTTTCGCTCACCAAGTACTTGCCAGGCTCGAACCAGGTTTGCAGCGGCCGGCCGTATTCCTGCTCAAACTCGGCGAAAGCATCCGTCACGCGGCGACCCAACTCGTCGAGGTCGGTGGCCACATCGCCGGGCTTATAGGGCACTTTAAAGCCAGAGCCCAGGTCTAAGAATTCCAAATCGGGGAAGCGGCGGGCGGCCTCGAACAGCACCTCCAGGGCCCTGAGAAACACGTCCACGTCCTTGATTTCGGAGCCCGTGTGCATATGCAGGCCCCGCACGTGCAAGCCGGTGCCCTTCACTACGCGCTCCAGGTGGCGCATTTGATGGATGCTGACACCAAACTTGCTGTCGATGTGGCCGGTGGAAATTTTGTAGTTGCCGCCCGCCTCAATGTGCGGGTTCAGGCGGATGCATACCGGGTAGCTCCCGCCAAACGTGGTGCCGAAGCGCTCCAGCATCGAGATGTTGTCGATGTTCAGATGTACGCCCAGCTCCTTGGCCGCCACGATTTCGGCAAACGTGACGCTATTTGGCGTGAAGAGGATGTTCTCCGGGGCAAAGCCGGCGTGCAGCCCCAGCCGCACTTCGTTGAGGCTCACGCAGTCGAGCCCCGCGCCCAGGCCCAGCATATAGCGCAGAATGGCTTGATTGCTGAGGGCCTTGCACGCATAAAAAAACCGCGTGGGATGGTCAGTAAATGCCATTTCCAGCTGGTGGTAATGCCGGGCAATGGTTCCGGCTTGGTAAACGTAGAGCGGGTTACCGAACTGCTCGGCCGCCGCCCGCAGCGACTCTTCAATGGACAAAGAAACAGACATGCCGTAAAATTAGCAGCGCCATCGTGGACAAGGCGTGAAAGCGCGCCGGGCCCCACCCAGGAACAATTACCCGCCTGCTGGTTTTATTACCATGCCTTCCTCCCCTCCCAAGTTCCCCGAAGCGTGGCTGCGTGGTCCCTTGCCCGGCGTGCCACCCCTGCTTCAGCCTGTGGCCCATGCCCTGCTGCAAGCCGAAAGCGACGTGGCCGCTGCCCTGGCCGCTTTCCCCGCCGCCAAGCTATGGGAGCGCCCCGCCGGCGTGGCCTCCGTCGGCTTCCACCTTCAGCACCTGGCCGGCGTGCTCGACCGGATGCTCACCTACGCCCAGGCCCGCCCCCTCAGCCCCGCCCAGCTCGCCTACTTGACCGCCGAGGGCCGTCCCGCCGACGCCGCGGTGGCCCCCGAAACCCAGGTGACAACCCTCCAAGAAGCTTTCGGGGATAAAGTGCAGCAGGCCCTGGCTCAGCTCCACCTCACCCCCGAAGCTACTTTGACCAATTTCCGGCCGGTGGGCCGGGCGGGGTTGCCGTCCACCGTCATCGGCCTGCTAGTGCACGCCGCCGAGCACACCCAGCGCCACGTAGGCCAGCTGCTGGTAACGGCACGGGTGCTGGCCGGCTAGCGGCTACTTGGCCACCGGCTGGCCCTGGCAGTCGAATACCAGGTATTGCGGCCGGCGTCCTTGGGCAATTTCCACCCGGAAATTGGGTTGACTGGTTTTGGCATTTTTCACGGCCGTTACGCCCGTGATACGGCTGCCGGGATAGTTTTTGGTGATGTAGGCCAGGGCCGGCGCAGCGACGTTGCTAGTTGGTAATGCCGAGCCTACTTTGGGGCAACGATCGACACGCCGCTATATTTTTTATTAAAAGCCCGCACCTCCGGCTTTTTTGCGTTGGCCTTGGTAGTGACAAGAATAACTTTACCGACCGATTCTTGGCCGGCAAGGGCTTGCGCGGACGGGCCTTGTAAAACGTTCATGCTCTCAATTTCTTTGGGGTTAAGGGCATTAATCGTTGCCACGTCAACCCGCTTACCATCAACGTAGTAAACGGCATCCGCCGGAATTGGCTTGCCCGTGGCACCAGCGGCGGCCGGCGTCGGGGTCACCGTTTGGGCATGAGCGGCAGAGAAGGCCAGGGCCAAGGCCACCGCCAAGGGCCCCGCCAAGAGGTAACGAAGCAGTTGCAAACGCGCGGAAGCGGGTTGGTTCATCATCAGGATACGGTTTTTGAGGGTGAGAAAAGAGAAAGGTGAAACAAGAGAGGAGCCGCCCGTGCTGGGAGCCAGGCGCAACAATTGGTACTGGTAGGCGCGGCAATCGAGGCCGGTGCGCAGGACGGTCTGGTCGGCCAGGTATTCGAGGTTGTCGAGCAGGGAGCGGCGTAGCAGCCAGGCGGCAGGGTTGGCCCAGAACAGGGCCAGCGCCACGTGGGCCAGCAACACATCGAGGGTGTGGGCCTGGCGCACGTGCGCCAGTTCGTGACGCAGCACGGCGGCTAGCTCCGGGGCCGCGTGCCGGTCGGGATTCAGGTAGATGGTGCACCCGAACGAGAACGGCCCGCCGTCGCCCGCTAGCCGCCGGTAAAGCTGTCCACCGGGGGCTACGGCCGGGCGCGTGGCCCGGTGCAGCCGGGCTAGCGAGACGAGTTGCCCCAGCAAGCGGGCCAGCAGCAGCGCCGCGCCGGCCCCGTACAACCCCAGCGCGGCCGCTGGCCAATCGAAGGCTGCCGCCGCTGGACCCGCGACCACGGCCGTAGCCGGCCCCAGCGTCCACGTCACCGCGGGGCCCAACGCGACGGCGGCAAAAAGCGCGGGCACGGGCAGCGCCGGGTATACGGCCGCGAACAACAGCCCAAACAGCAGATACGCCCGGTTCAGCGCAAAAAACGTGAGCCGGCGCAGCAAGCCGAAGTAGCCGACTGCGAACAGCAGCAGCATGGCGTTGGCCTTGAGCAGGTAGAACAAAGACGCGGACAGCATGGCTACTCCGCTTTTTTGTGTTCGTCCTCAATGAGCCGGATGATATCCTGCAAATCAGCGGCGCTGATTTTTTCCTCGCGGGCGAAAGCCGACACCAGTTCCTTATAGGAATCGCGGAAATGCTCCCGCACCAGGGCCCCCAGCGAGCGGCGGTGGTAATCATCGGCCGATACCAAAGGCGTGAAACGAAAGGAGTTGCCCAACCTTTCGGCTTGCACGTAGCCCTTGCGCTCCAGGTTGCGCAACGTGGAAGCCAGGGTGGTGTAGGGCGGGCGCGGGGCGGGCAGCGCGTCGAGCACTTCTTTCACGAAGGCCCCGGCTGGCCGGGGCCACAGGGCGCGCAGGGCGTCTTCTTCGGGTTGGGTGAGGCGGTCCATAAACAGTTATTACGATTATTTCGTAAACCTACGAAATAATCGTAATAACTGTTTATCGCCGCTAAGAAAATTTTATTCCAAACGTCGAAAGGACCGTTTTTTGTCAGCCAACGGACTTTTCGGCGGCGAAATTATCGGGCCTCGCCAAGCGGCGGCGCGGCGACCGTGTCCTGGCTGCGCTGCTGCGCGTGCAGTCACGTTACGGCTGCTCCTTCATCGCCAAAAAAAGCCACCGCAAACGACCGGTCTTCGTAGGCACCGACAAAGCCGGGGGCCTCCCGTGTTGCTTAGTGCAGGTCGGGGCTGGTGAGGCAGACCACGCACAGCCGCGGCCCAAGGCAGCGGGCCATGTCGGAAAAATACACGGCCAGCAGCCACGCAGTAGTGGCCGGGTCGTTGAGGGTACGGCGGCGGATATCTTGCAGCCAGAAGCGGCTGTTGGCCGCGCGCGTGCCGGTCGCTAGCTGCTAGGCGGCGGGCAGGCCAGCGGGGTCGGGCTGGTAGCCCCAACGCCCCACCAGGATGCCGAGGTCGGCGCGATAAGTAAGGTCAAGCAGCGGTAATGGATCGGACATAGAGCAGTTTCCAGGTTCGTGTACATTTTATTGTTCAACGTTCACCTCCCCCCAGCTCCCTCTCAGGAGGGAAAACGGGGAGTATGACAGGATAAAAAGTGTACATTAACCTAGAAACTGCGGTAGTAGAAGCCCAAAGCTAGTGCAGTGCTGGGGCCCCGGCTATCGGTCCCACTGGCCGCGTGCGGCGCAGCGTACGCACGGCCAGCACGGCACTAGCCAGCGTGAGCACCGCCCCCAGCGCAAACGGCGCGCCCGGGAACTGCACCGGCGCGCCGGGCCCGGTGAAGTAGGCAAACAGGTACGTCATCAGCAGGGGCCCCACCACGCCGGTGAGGCTGATGAGGCTGGTTAGGGCCCCTTGCAGTTCGCCCTGCTCGGTGGGCGGCACCTGCCCCGAGATGGTGCCTTGCAGTGCCGGCCCCGCGATGCCGCCCAGACAATAGGGCGCCAGGAAGGCGAACATCATCCAGCCCCGCGAGGCGAACGCGAACAGTACGAACCCCGTCGCGTAGCACAGCAGCCCCACCACGATGGCCCGCGACGCGCCCAGTTTCGGGATGGCCACCCGCACCAGCCCGCCCTGCACCAGGGCCGTAAACAGCCCTATTGCTCCCAGTGAATAGCCCACCAGCTTGGGTCCCCAGCCGAATTTGTAGATGGTGTAGAACGTCCAGACCGATTGTGGGGCCGAGCCGGCCAGGTAGATGAGCACCAGCGAGGCCACCAGGCCCAGGATGACCGGGTAGCGCCCCAGCCGTAGCAGCGAGGCCACGGGATTGGCCCGCGCCCAGGCAAACGGCCGCCGCCGCGCCGCGGGCAGCGACTCAGGCAGGATAAAAAATCCGTAAAGGAAGTTGCACAAACTCAGCCCCGCCGCCACCATGAACGGCACCCGGGGGCCCCACGTGGCAAACACCCCGCCCAGCGCCGGCCCGATGATGAAGCCCACCCCGAAAGCCGCCCCAATCAGCCCAAAGTTCTGGGCCCGCTTTTCGGGCGTGCTCACGTCGGCGATGTAGGCCGCGGCCGTTGTGAAGCTGGCCCCGGTGATGCCCGCCAGCACCCGCCCCACGAACAGCCACCCCAGCGTGGGCGCGAAGCTCAGGAACACGTAATCCAACCCCAGGCCCAGCAGCGACGCCAGCAGCACCGGCCGCCGCCCCAGCCGGTCGCTGAGGCCGCCCACCACTGGCGCACACAAAAACTGCGCCCCCGCGTAGGCAAACGACAACCACCCCGCGTACTGCGACACCCGGCTGATGCCCTCCCCCGTGAGCAGCTCCAGCAGCTTGGGCAGCACCGGAATGATGATACCCAACCCAATCACGTCGATGAGCACGGTGATGAAAATAAAACTCAGGGCAGCCGGGCGGGGAGCAGACATGGCAAGCGGAAAAGCCCATAAAAGTAGCCACCCAGGCCCCACCGCCGCTTTTTTTGCCCTGATAATCACTGCTTCTCTCCTGCTACCGCGTCATTTGCCGCCATTTTGTGGCATTTCTTAAAAATTTCTGTACCTTTGTCCTACCAAACAGTGCGGGGTGGAGCAGTTGGTAGCTCGTTGGGCTCATAACCCAAAGGTCATAGGTTCGAGTCCTATCCCCGCTACCTAAAAAGGCCGTTTCCTACCAGGAAACGGCCTTTTTTTGCCTGTAAGAGAATCTATAGAACAAATCCCCCTACCGCGTAGGATAGCGGCCCTAATTGGCAGGTGTTAGGTGTATAGTCCCAACGTGAGGTGGGTCGGGTCTCGGGTAAAGATAGTCGGGTCCTTTTGCCACTGTGCACAAACGAATTCATG
>JANPOR010000267.1:0-4685 GCA_031428075.1 Hymenobacter sp.
CAGCGGGCGGCCGCGCTGGGCGAGTCGCCCTGGCTGAGCGAGGCTAACGCCCAGAACTACCGCGACCAGTCGCCCATCACCGCGGCCGGCAAGATTCGGACGCCCACGCTCATTCTGGCTAACACCGGCGACCCGCGCGTGCCCGTCACGCAGTCGTACAAGCTGTTTCATGCCCTGAGGGACAACGGGGTGACCACCAAGTTTATCGCCTGGCCCGTGCCCGCGCACAACGCCAGCGACCCCGTGCGCCAGCGCGAGCGCAACCGCTTCTGGCTGGAATGGATGGATACTTACCTACAGCCCAGCGCCGCGGCCGTTGCGCCGGCACCCAGGTCCACGGGCGGCAACTAAACGACTCTACCCGCGGGTACCGGGCAGGTAGCTGACCGCACAAAAAAGCCCGGCCCCTATTGAGGGGCCGGGCTTTGAATTTTGGTTTGGAAGCCGGTTATGCGGCGGCTTTCTGGCCCCCGTTCTCGCGCTCGTCGATGGCGTTACCAAGCTTGGCAATGGCCTGCACGGCGCGCTCCTCGTCCAACCGGTTGATGTTGAGCAGCATCTTGGTCTTCTCCTGACGAGTGATGACCGGGTGGTTCAGCAACCGAATGATTTCTTCTTTCTGCGAGGCAGTGGCGTACTGCACCGGCGCCGTAGAACTTGCCTCAGCGGCTATGGCCGGGGCGTCGGCCGACACCACTTGCATGGCGGGCACGGGGGCCACCATCAGAGCGGGGGCCGCTGCGGCCGGCGTATTGGTGTTGTAGTCCATTTCCTCGGCCGGCGTGGGCTCGTAACCGGCAGCGCGGATAATCCAGGCCAGAATATTGCGGTAAGCCTTGCCAATGGCGCGGGTCTGGGCCATGCTCATGATGGCAAACTCCTGGTAGAATTTCTTGCCGGCTTCTTTATTGGAACACACGGCAAAGCCGGCCCCCACTGTAACCTGATGGCGAATGTCAAAGAGCGTGACTTTGGCTTGGTACTTTATTTCCTGGTCATTGCTCACGTTGATGACGTGCTCAACGATGGGCACGATGCCTAGGCGCGAGCCGGCGTACTGCCAGCCCTCCACGTTCACAAATTCTTTGCCCTGCACGTTAGTAGTGAGCTTATTGTCCTTGATAAATTTGGCCAAGTCCTTGGCTAAATCCAGCGTCTCGTCGGAACGGGCGATGTCAAAGCTTTCGACGCGCACTTTCTTAACGGCCGTGTCTTTGGGGGTCTTATTGGCTTCGGTAGTCATGGCGATGGGGTTGATGGGTCTTAAATCCATTTCAATGTTTGGATGTATAACCGAGTCATTACCCAAATCGTGCCAAAAAAGCCAGAATTTTTAGTAAATTTTCTTTGTGATTACTAAGGACTTATGGATCTTTTTGTTTTTTATCCTGGCCAAGCACGAATCTAACTCGATTAGCCAGAATAATTCTTTAGCCAACCAACTCTTTTTTACTAGCCCCGGGGGCCCTACTCTTCTACCACGTAGCCGTCGCGCATCACGATTTTGCGGTCGGCCATTTCAGCCAGCTGGTCGTTGTGCGTCACGATGACGAAGGTTTGGTCTAACTCTTTGCGCAACTGGAAAAAAATCTGGTGCAGTTCCTGGGCGTTCTTGGTGTCGAGGTTGCCACTGGGCTCGTCAGCGAAGATGATTTCGGGCGAATTAATCAGGGCCCTGGCTACCGACACGCGCTGCTGCTCGCCACCGCTCATCTCGCTGGGTTTGTGCTCGGCGCGGTGCTCCAGGTTCATCATGCCGAGCAGTTCACGGGCCCGCACCCGCACCTCCTTCTCGGAGCGGCCGGCCAGGTAAGCGGGCAGGCACACGTTTTCGAGGGCCGTGAACTCGGGCAGCAGGTTGTGGAACTGGAAGATGAACCCGATGTGGCGGCTGCGGAAGCGCGCCAGCGCGTTGCGCCCCAAGCTGCTCACCGACTCGCCGTCGAAGAGCACCTCGCCCGAATCAGGGCTATCGAGCGTGCCCAGGATGTGCAGCAGCGTGCTTTTGCCGGCCCCCGACGAGCCCACAATGCTCACGATTTCCGACTTTTCAATCGTGAGGTCGATGCCCTTGAGTACTTCGAGCGACTGGTAGCTTTTACGGACGTTGATGGCTTGCAGCACGGAAACGGTGCGGTTAATTATCGGCGGTGGGGCAAAGCTACGCGCAAAGCGGGCCGGGCTTGGGCACGGGCCGGCGGCCAAAAAATGGCCGGCGGCCCGTGCCGGCTCCGTACCTTCGCCCCACCAAACCAACCCCTACCCTCCCCGCATGAACATCCACGAGTATCAGGGCAAAGAAATTCTGAAGAAGTACGGCGTCCGCATCCAGGAAGGCCTGACCGCCGACACGGCCGAGGAAGCCGTGGAAGCCGCTAAGAAGCTGACTGCCGAAACTGGCACCAGCTGGTACGTCATCAAGGCGCAGATCCACGCCGGGGGCCGGGGCAAAGGGGGCGGCGTGAAGCTGGCCAAGAACCTCGACCAAGTAAAGGAAGTGGCCGGCAACATCCTCGGGATGCAGCTCGTGACCAAGCAGACGGGCCCCGAGGGCCGCAAAGTGCATAAGGTGCTCATTGCCCAAGACGTGTACTACCCCGGCGAGAGCCCCACTAAGGAGTTCTACATGAGCGTGCTCCTCGACCGCGCCACTGGTAAGAACGTCATCATCTACACCACTGAGGGCGGCATGGACATCGAGGAGGTGGCCGAGGCGCACCCCGACAAAATCAACAAAGAATACATCGACCCCGCCGTGGGCCTGCAAAGTTTTCAGGCCCGCAAAATTGCCTTCGGTCTGGGCCTCGAAGGCGAGGCGAACAAGGAGATGGTGAAGTTTGTGATGGCCCTGTACAAGGCCTACGATGAAACCGACTCGGCAATGTTTGAGATTAACCCGGTACTGAAAACGTCGGACAACAAAATCCTGGCCGTGGACGCCAAGGTAACGCTTGACGACAACGCCCTCTACCGCCACAAGGACTTCGCCGCCCTGCGCGACCTTAACGAGGAAGACCCGCTGGAAGTGGAAGCCTCGCAATCGAATCTGAACTACGTGAAGCTCGACGGCAACGTGGGCTGCATGGTGAACGGCGCCGGCTTGGCGATGGCCACGATGGACATCATCAAGCTGAGCGGCGGCGAGCCGGCCAACTTCCTCGACGTGGGGGGTGGAGCCAACGCCCAGACCGTGGAAGCCGGCTTCCGCATCATCCTGAAGGACCCGAACGTGAAGGCCATTCTGATCAACATCTTCGGCGGCATCGTGCGCTGCGACCGCGTGGCCAACGGCGTAGTGGAAGCCTACAAGAAAATCGGCGACATCCGCGTGCCCATCATTGTGCGCCTGCAAGGCACCAACGCCGAAGAAGGCGCCCGCATCATCGACGAAAGCGGCCTAAAAGTGTACTCGGCCGTCCTGCTCAAAGATGCCGCCGCCCGCGTGAAGGAAGTGCTGGCTAAGGCGTAGTTTTTACCATTGTTTACATTTCAAAAAGCCCGTTTGGTGACTCAAGCGGGCTTTTTTGGGTTATATCAGAATCCGTTGTCACACAAGGCCGTCATGCTTCGGCTGCGCTCAGCATGACGGCCTTTTATTCATCTGCACAAACAATCACTATGGAATTTACCCGTTTAGGAAACACCGGGCTCCAGGTTTCCAAAATTTGCCTGGGCACCATGACCTACGGCACGCCCACCGACCGTTGGCCCTGGGCCCTGAAAGAAGAGCAAAGCCGCCCGTTCATCCAGAAAGCGCTGGAGCTGGGCATCAACTTCTTCGATACGGCCGACGTGTACAGCAACGGGGCCAGCGAAGAAGTGGTGGGTAGGGCCCTACGCGACTTTGCCCGGCGCGACGAGGTAGTGCTGGCCACCAAGGTTTTCAATGCCATGGGCCCCGGGCCTAACAACAGAGGTCTGTCCCGCAAGCACATCATGAGCGCCATCGACGCCAGCTTGACACGACTGGGCACCGATTACGTGGACCTCTACCAAATTCACCGCTGGGATTACGAGACGCCAATCGAAGAGACGCTGGAGACCCTGCACGACGTGGTGAAGGCCGGCAAGGCGCGCTACATCGGGGCCTCATCGATGTTTGCCTGGCAGTTTGCCCAAGCCTTGTATTTGGCCGATCAGCACAACTGGACGCGCTTTGTGAGCATGCAGCCGCACTACAATCTCGTGTACCGCGAGGAGGAGCGCGAGATGCTGCCGCTGTGCCAGGACCAGCAAATCGGCGTCATTCCATGGTCGCCACTGGCGCGGGGCCTGCTCACCGGCGGCCGCAGTAAGGCCCGCAACGAAACCAAACGCGCCGAAACTGACGCCTTTGGCAAAAGCCTTTACGGCCGCGACGACGACTTTGCCGTGGTCGACCGGGTGACGGAAATTGCCCAGGCGCGCGGCCTGCCCAACGCCCAAATCGCCCTGGCCTGGATGCTCGCCAAGCCCGGCATCACCGCGCCCATCGTGGGGGCCAGCAAGCCCGGCCACCTCGAAGACGCGGTGGCCGCCGTGAACGTGCAGCTTACCGAAGAAGAAATAAGACGCCTGGAGGAGCCGTATCAACCGCACCCGGTGTTGGGATTTAGCTAGGAGTTAAGTATTTCCAGTTCAAAGTCAAAAAGGACCGCCCGCATTGTCGGGCGGTCCTTTTTGACTTTGAACTGGAAATACTTAAC
>JANPOR010000268.1:0-10258 GCA_031428075.1 Hymenobacter sp.
AAGGTGGCCGCCGACGAGCAAGGCACGCTGCAATCGTTGCAGCACTCGGCCCTGGCCGGAACCTCGCAGTTTGAAGACTTCACCGAAATAGTGGCAAACTGATCGGGCCCGCTCTACCAGTGCGAGAACGTGAAATTCGCCTACCAACTGGCCCGTATCGACGCCTACACACCCATCGACATGCGGGCCCCCGGCGCCGCTAGTGACTCGTTTACCCTCGAATGTGCCCTCGACGAGCTGGCCTACAAAGCCGGCCGCGACCCGGTTGAGTTTAGGCGGCGCAACTACGCCGAGCGCGATCAAAACAAGGGCAAGCCCTTCTCCAGCAAGAATCTGCGCGACTGCTACCGCCACGGTGCCGCCAAGTTTGGCCGGGAGAAGCGCAACCCCGTGCCCCGCTCGATGCGCGAGGGCAACATGCTGATTGGCTGGGGTATGGCCGGTGGCGTGTGGGAAACTGCCCAAGAAAAAGCTGCCGCCAGGACCAGCATCACCGCCGACGGCCGCCTGACGGTGAGCAGCACCAACACCGGCACCTACACCATCATGACCCAAATTGCGGCCCAAACCCTGGGCCTGCCGCTAGAAACCGTGACCTTCGTGCTCGGCGACACTACGCTGCCCGAGGGCCCCGTGCAGGGCGGCTCTAAAACGACCGCCTCGGTGGGCTCGGCTGTGAAGGCCACTTGTGACTAGCTAGGCGAAAAAATCCTCAAACTGGCCCAACAACTGGACGATTCGCCCTTGAAAGGTGCTGCCTTTGCGGACGTGCAGTTCGTAGACGACCAGGTTCGGCGCAACGACGACATCACCCAGTCGATGGTCATCCGCGATGTGCTGCAAGCCAGCGGCGAGCAAAAAGTGGAAGCCGAAGCCAGCGCCGGGCCCGACATAGCCAAGCAGATGCCCTATTCGATGCCCCCGCACACCGCCGTGTTCGTGGAGGTAAAGGTGGACGAGGACCTCGGTACCGTGCACGTGACGCGCGTGGTGAACGCCGTGACCGCCGGCCGCATCCTCAACCCCAAAACGGCCCGCAGCCAGGGTGCTGGACTCGGTGGTGTGGGGCATCAGTATGGTCCTGATAGGAGAATTGGTGATGGATCACCAGTTCGGCCGCTACATGAGCCACAACTTCTCCGAGTACTACCTCCCGGTGATGGCCGACATCTACGACATCGACGTGGTGCTGGCGGAGGAAGACGACGACATAGTGAACCCGCTGGGCATGAAAGGCATTGGGGGGTAGGTTTACTGGGCGTGGCCGCTGCCGTGGCCAATGCCGTGTACCACGCCACCGGCAAGCGCGTTGGGGATTTGCCGGTGAGCCTCGACAAGCTGTTGTAATCTACTGCAGAAAATGAACGTCATACCGAGTGGATTCGAAACATCTCTACCGCGCAACTAATTGATTTTAGTATTGCAATAGAAATGCTTCGGCTCCGCTCAGTATGACTTTCCTCGATGTTTATCGTACCACCTTACCATGACCGAATTACAACGCCTGCTCATCGCCTACGACCAGCACCGCGCGGCGCAGCAACCCTGCGCCTTGGCCACGGTGGTCGAAATTGTGGGCTCGGCCTACCGCCGCCCCGGAGCCCGGATGCTCGTCACCGCCGAGGGCGAGCTTACCGGTGCCATCAGCGGCGGCTGCCTGGAAGGCGACGCCCGGCAACGGGCCCGGCGGGCCATTTTCCAAGGCGAGCCGGCACTCGTTACCTACGACACCCGCGACGAGGACGACCCGCGCCACGGCCTGGGTCCTGGCTGTCAGGGCGTGGTTCGCATCCTGCTGGAACCGCTGAATTTCGGCGATTCAGATAATCCATTGGAGCTGCTGCGCAGCTTTGCGCGACACCCCGCGCCGGCCGTGCTTGCCACGGTGTTCGAGACCGATACCACCGGCCTGCGCGCCGCCGTGGGGCAGCGCCTGCTGCTGTCGGCGGCCGGGGCCGTGCGTGGGACGCCGCTGCTGGCCGCTCCACTGGCGGAGGCCGCCCGCGCCACGCTGGCTCACGGACAGTCGCGGGTGCTGGACATTGAAACCGATGCCGGCCCGGTACGGGCCCTGTTGGAAGTGCTCACGCCGCCGTTGCGCCTCGTGGTGTACGGAGCCGGCAACGACGCGCAGCCGCTGGTGCACCTGGCCGCCTCGCTGGGCTGGCACATCACCGTGGTCGACGGCCGCCCGCACCTTGCCACCGCCGCCCGCTTCCCCGAAGCGGCCGTGGTGCGCATCGCGCCGGTGGCCGAGTTGGAAATACAGGTGCCCGACCCCCACGCCTACCACGTCCTGCTCAGCCACAACTACGCTTACGACCTGGCCGCGCTGCAAACGCTCCTCCCGTCCCCGGCTCCTTACATCGGCCTGCTGGGCCCCCGCCTTAAAGCAGCCCGGCTGCTCGACGAGCTGGATTTGTTGAAGGCTGACATCAGCAGTTTATTGCAGGGCCGCTTGCACAGCCCCGTTGGCCTTGATTTGGGCAGCGAAACCCCCGAGGAAATTGCCCTAGCCATCGTGGCCGAGATTCAGGCCCGGCGCAGCGGACGGCAAGGCCGGCCGTTGCGGGAGCGGGCAGGCACGGTGCATATTCCAGCTGATGCTGCTACCCACTAACCTTATTCCAACTGCCGCCTTGGTGTTAGCGGCAGGCAATTCCAGCCGGCTGGGCCAGCCCAAGCAACTACTTATTTACCAAGGCGAGACCTTGCTGCACCGGGCTGTGCGCACGGCCCTCGCCGCCGGTTGTGCCCCCGTCATCGTCGTGACCGGGGCCCTCGACGTAGTGCTGCGCCAAGCCATGGCTGACTTGCCCTGCCAAGCCGTGCACAACACCGATTGGGCCGCTGGCATGGGCGCATCCATCCGGGCAGGGCTGGCGTGCTTGGCAGTGGGCCCCGCCGTACTGGTTATGAGCTGCGACCAGCCCTTGGTAAAGGCCGAGGCGTTGCAACAACTCATACACCAACAACAGGCCAGTGGTGCCCCGGCCGCCGCGGCCACCTACGCCGGCACATTCGGCATTCCCGCTGTTTTCGCGCCTGCTGCCGTGGCCGATTTGCGCGGTCTGCGCCCCGAGCAAGGCGCTAAGCCACTGCTGGCCAGCTACGGCCCCGCCCTAACCCTAGTGCCGATGCCCGATGCAGCCTTCGACGTCGATACTCCCGCCGCCTACGCAGCGTTGCTTGCCCGCCCCGACGGTGGCCCAGCGTAGCGGCCTAGCTCGGGGCCCCCATCAGCACACGGCTGGTGGCTTTCAGGTGCTGAATTTTGGCTGCGATTTCGACCAAGCCGGGGTTGTGGACGCTGCCCAAGTGCGTGGTGCGAAACTCCCGGCGGGCCCGGTAACTACCGTCTTCCACCGCCTGACCAACTTGACGGTAGGCTTCGCGGAACGGTACTCCGGTCTGAATGAGCTGGTTGATATTCTCAACCGAAAAAATTTGGTCGTATTTGGGCTGGTCGATAATGCCGGATACCACTTGAATTTCGGGCACGGCGAAAAGCAGCATGTCCAACAAATTGAGGAACTGGCGCATGGGCCCGAACAGGATTTCCTTGAGAAGCTGGAAGTCGCGGTGGTAGCCACTAGGCAGGTTGCTGGTGGCCAGAGTGATTTCGTTGGGTAGGGCCTGGAGCCGGTTGGCGTGGGCACGTACCAGCTCGAACACGTCCGGATTTTTCTTGTGCGGCATGATGCTGGAACCGGTCGTGAACTCCTGGGGCAACTTAACAAAGCCCATGTCCTGCCCGTTGTACAGCACCAAGTCATACGCCATCTTAGCCAACGTGGCGGCGGCTCCGGCAATGGCAAAGGCCACCGTGCGCTCGGTTTTGCCGCGCAGCATCTGGGCCCCCACGGCGCTCACGGCCACGTGGCCGAAGCCCAGGGCCGCCGTGGTCTGCTCCCGGCTGATGGCAAAGCTGCTGCCGAAGCCCGCCCCCGAGCCCAGCGGGTTTTGGTCTGCCATGGTGTGGGCCGCCTCGAACAGGGCCACGTCAAGCAGCAGATGCTCGGCGTAGGCCCCAAACCACAGCCCAAAACTGCTCGGCATAGCCGCTTGGAAGTGCGTGTAGCCAGGCAATAAATCCTCGCGGTGCGCGGCGGCTTTTTGCAGCAGCATCTCGGCCAGCGCCACCAGCTTGACTGCTGCCTGCCCAGCATAGTCCTTGATGAAAAGCTGAATAGCGGTGAGCACTTGGTCGTTGCGCGAGCGGGCGGTGTGGATCTTCTTGCCGGCGTCGCCAAACTTCTTGGTCAGGTACGATTCGATTTTGGAGTGCACGTCCTCAAATTCCGCCTCAATCACGAATGTACCAGCTTCAATTTGCTGCTTCAACTCGTCCAGGCCCTGCGCTAGCTGCTGCTGCTCGGCGGCAGTGAGCAGGCCCGCGCTCGCCAGCATGTCGGCGTGCGCCCGGGAAGCCAGCACATCGTAGTAAGCCAGGTACATATCCAATTCCCGGTCGTGGCCCACGGTAAATCTCTCGATCTTTTCGTTAACTGAAAAGCCTTTGTCCCAAATTTTCATATTTATCCAAAATACATCGATCAAATAATTAAATCCGTCAGTAGTGACACGTAGTCCCGTACGCCGCTGATTATTTCACTGCGCAGAATAAATTCATCCGGTGTGTGCGAACGAGCGCTGTCGCCGGGCCCTATTTTCACAGTAGCAAACGGCATTAGGGCTTGGTCGGAGAGCGTGGGCGAGCCATAGGTTTGCTTGCCCAGGGCCCTACCGCGCTGCACAATTGGGTGGTCATTGGCAATGCGCGACGAATTTAGGCGCAACGACCGGGGCATGATTTTCGAGCGTAATTTCTCACGCAAAATGTCTACTACTTCGGCATTAGAATACAGCTCATTGGTGCGCACATCTATTACAAAGCGGCACTCATCGGGCACCACGTTGTGCTGCCGCCCGGCCCTGATTTGGGTGGCCGTAACCTTCACCGGGCCCAGCAGTGGCGACACGCGCGGCAATTGGTTTGCCCGAAGCCAGGCAATATCGTCTAGGGCCCTGTACAGGGCGTTTTCGCCTTCGTCGCGGGCGGCGTGGCCGGTCCGGCCCCGGGCCAGGCAGTCGAGCACCAGTAGCCCTTTCTCAGCCACGGCCAGCTGCATTTGGGTGGGCTCACCCACAATGCCGAGATCAATGGAGCCCAGGGCCGGCAGCAGGCTGGCAATGCCGTTGACGCCTGAAATCTCCTCTTCCGCCGTGATGGCACAAATTAAATTATACGCCCGCGGCCGGTCCTTCAAATACAGAAACGCCGCCAGCAAGCTCACCGCAGACGCGCCCGCGTCGTTGCTGCCCAGGCCAATTAATTTATTGCCGTCCCAGGTGGCTACGCAGGGCGGATGCATCCAGCCCGCGCCGGGTTTCACGGTGTCGTGGTGCGAGTTGAGCAGCACAGTGGGCCGGCTTGTTTTATAGCCCGGTGCCACTGCCCACACATTGTTTCCTTGCCGTTGCGGAGCGGCCCCGTGCAGAGCCAAAAAACCGGCCAGCAAGTCGGCAGTGCCGTCTTCTTCCCGTGAAAACGAAGGTGTGTTAATTAATTGTTCCAGCAGCGCCACGGCTGCCTCCGTGAGGGCCCCTAATTCAGGCATAGCGTCGTTTTTACTGGATTGTTAATTTTTAGGGCATGGCCAATAACTACCTTGCCAACCCCCAAGCGCAGGGCCTCAAACGCATTGTCCAGCTTCGGCAGCATACCGTCGGTAATAATCCCTTCCGTTTTCAGCTGCGCGTAGCCAAGCGAATTAATTTCCGGGATTACCGAATTATTGTCGTGCACGTCGCGCAACACACCATTTTTCTCGAAGCAATAGTGCAACTCCACCGCAAATTGCCGGCTCATGGCTACGGCCACGGTGGCCGCGATGGTATCGGCGTTAGTATTGAGCAACTGGCCGTGGCCGTCATGCGTGATGGCGCACAGCACGGGTATTAGTCCCAGGGACAGCAGCCCGACTAGCAGCCCGGCCCCAACGCCGGCAGGCGTGAGGTCGCCCACGAAGCCATAGTCAGTTTCGTGCACTGGGCGCTTCACGGCCGTTATCACGTTGCCGTCGGCCCCACTGAGCCCCAGCGCGTTGACACCAAGCTGCTGCAAGCTGGCCACGATGGACTTATTAGTTTTACCCGCGTAAAACATGGTCACGATGTCGAGCGTAGCGGCATCGGTAACGCGGCGACCGTCCACAAGATGCGGCGCGATGCCTAGGGCCTTAAGCATATTATTGGCCCCTTTGCCGCCGCCGTGCACCAATACCTTCCGCCCTTCGACCTGGGCAAACAATTGCAGGAATCGGCGCAGGCCCGGTGCGTCGTCGATGATGCCGCCGCCGATTTTAATTATTTTTAATTCCTCCATCCTGCGCTCAGGCAGTTAGCCCGCTTATTATCTTACAGCGTTCAGAGCAGCTGTACTGGGCCGAATCAATAAAGCTTAGTTTGCCTTCGCAACGTCACCGTCAAACATCACATTTTAAAATAACTGCCGGGAAGTGTTGCATGCGAAAGTAACGCATTTTACTTTTGCAACAGATTTGCACTCTAGGCCGCAACAAGCCGTTTAGTCGTCGATTTCTCGCTTTTCCATGATTGCCCCCTTCCACACCAAAACGTTGTTTGCCGCGGCCTGTGGGGCCGTGCGTGCTGCGGTGTGCACAAAGGCGTCGTGGGCACGACGACCCTAGCGGCTGACGTAGCCGCTTGGTGCGCCCGCCGGGCCACCTCCTCTGCGCCGGGCCCGGGCCCGCGCTACTTACCGACAGATTTTGGGGTTTCTCGACCAATCAGACGCCACGGGCGTGTGGCCGGGGCCCTGCGCATCTCTCCCTAGGGTTTCCCTATCCACACAATGAATATTCGGGTTGCAACGGCAGCAGATGCCATTTATGCCGATGCGCTATGCCAGTGGTACATCGAATCGGCCAAACAGCGCGGCACCGGCATTGCCAAGCGCGAGCCGGCCTACGTGGCCCAGAAAATGGCTAGCGGCGACGGGGTCATCGCGTTCGTGGCCGGCCAGCTTGCCGGTTTCTGCTACATCGAAACGTTTGATGACGCGAACTTTGTAGTCAATTCGGGCCTCGTGGTGGACGCCGCGTTGCGCAAGAGCGGCCTGGGCCGCGCCATTAAACAGGAAGTTTTTAAACTTTCGCGCCGCAAGTACCCGCAGGCCAAGATTTTCGGTATCACGACCAGTCTGGCGGTGATGAAAATCAATACCGAGCTGGGCTACAAGCCAGTGACGTTTTCGGAGTTGACCACGAGCGACGATTTTTGGAAAGGCTGCAAGAGCTGCAAGAATTATGGTATCCTGCTCGACAATGAGCGCAAGATGTGCCTCTGCACCGGCATGGTCTACGATGGGGCCCCGATGCAAATCCAGGTGCCTGACTTCGCGGCCGACGCCGTGCCCTCCTCCCCTACCTCCGCATCCTAAACATTATGAAGAAAAAGGCAATTTTGGCTTACAGCGGCGGCCTCGACACGTCGTATTGCGCCGTATACCTCTCCCGCGAACTGGGTTTGGAAGTCCACACCGTCATTGTCAACTCCGGCGGTTTTTCAGCTGAAGAGTTGACCGCCATCGAGAAGCGCGCCTACGAACTGGGCTCGGTGCGGCATGGGGTAATTGACATCACGGCGCGCTTTTACCGCGACTGCCTGCGCTACCTGCTATTCGGTAACGTATTGAAGAACGGTACCTACCCGCTAAGCGTCAGCGCGGAGCGTATGTTTCAGTCGCTGGCCATCGCCGAGTACGCGCGCCAAAACAAGGCCGACTACATCGTGCACGGCAGCACCGGCGCTGGCAACGACCAAGTGCGCTTCGATGTCGCCTTCGCCGTAATTGCCCCGGATACGGAAATCATTGCTCCCATCCGCGACAAGAAACTATCGCGTCAGGAGGAGATTGAGTATCTGCAAAAGAACGGCTTCGAGATGAGTTGGGAGAAGGCCAAGTATTCTATCAATGTCGGCATTTGGGGCACCAGCGTGGGCGGCGTCGAAACCTTGACCTCGCACCTCGCCCTGCCCGACAGCGCCTACCCTTCGCAGCCCACCGCCACCGGGGCACGGCAAATTGAAGTTACCTTCGAAAAGGGCGAGCCCGTGGCCATGGACGGCGAAAGCATGGACACCGTGGCCCTGATTCAGCGGCTTAACGCGCTGGGGGCCAGCTACGCCATCGGCCGCGACACGCACGTGGGCGACACAATTCTGGGCATCAAGGGCCGCGTGGGCTTCGAGGCCCCAGCGGCGCTCATGCTCATCAAAGCCCACCACTTGCTCGAGAAGCATACCTGCTCGCGGTGGCAGTTGCTGCACAAAGACAACCTAGCCAACTGGTACGGTACGCTGTTGCACGAGGCCCAGTACCTCGACCCGGTGATGCGCGACATGGAGGCGTTTTTGGCATCGTCGCAGGCGCGAGTTTCGGGCAAAGTATTTCTTCGCCTCCAACCTTACCGCTTTGACCTATTGGGCGTTGAATCGCCTTATGACATGATGCAGTCAAAGGCCGCCACCTACGGCGAAACCAACGATGCCTGGGACGCCCGCGACGCCAGGGGCTTCATCAAAATCTTTGGCAACCAACTGAAAATTCACGCCAGCCTGCAGGATGGCGTCGATGGCAATGCTTAAGGCCGGCATCGTGGGCGGAGCCGGCTACACGGCCGGCGAGTTGCTGCGCATTCTGCTGCCGCACCCGAACGTGGAAATCACGGCGGTGATGAGCAGCTCCCACGCCGGGGCCCCGGTGGCGAGCGTTCACGACGATTTACTGGGCGACACCGATTTGGTGTTTGCCAGCGAATTATCGGGTACCGAAGACGTAGTATTTCTCTGCTTGGGCCACGGCAACTCGCGGGCATTTCTGGAGCAAAACCCGTTGTCCAAAACCACCCGCGTTATCGACCTAAGCAACGATTTCCGCCTCGCGGCCGACCGCGGTGCGGCGGGCCGCCACTTTGTGTACGGCCTGCCTGAGGCCAACCGCGACAAAATTAAAACAGCCCGCAGCATTGCCAACCCCGGCTGCTTTGCCACGGCCATTCAATTGGCGCTACTGCCGCTGGTTGCGGCTAGGCGGCTCACCGATGCGGTCCACGTTTCAGCTCTCACTGGCTCGACGGGCGCGGGCAGGGCCCCGAGCGACACGGGTAATTTCTCGTGGCGCAACAACAACGTGTCGGTTTATAAAGCCTTCACGCATCAACACTTGAGCGAGATTGGCGAAACGCTAACGAATTTACAGCCTGGATTTACGCAGCCCATCCACTTCATTCCATACCGCGGCAATTTCACGCGGGGAATTTTTGCTTCCGTATACACTACGTCGGATTTGACGCTGGGCGAAGCGCAGGAATTATACCGGGAATATTACCGCGATGCCCCATTCACAATCATTTCGGAGCGGGAAATTCAACTCAAGCAGGCAGTAAATAATAACAAGTGCTTCCTGCATTTGCAGCAGCACGGCGACCAATTGCTCATCACATCGGCCATTGATAATCTGGTAAAAGGCGCGTCTGGCCAGGCGGTGCAAAACATGAATTTACTCTTTGGTTTGGAAGAAACCATTGGCTTGCGGCTGAAATCAACGCTTTTTTAATCATGGACTTATTCGACGTTTACCCGCTCATAGACATCGCCCCGGTGCGGGCCCTGGGGGCCACCCTTTGGGACGATAAAGGCCGGGAATACCTGGACTTTTACGGCGGCCACGCCGTGATTTCCATCGGCCACAGCCACCCGCATTATGTGCAACGCCTGACGAAGCAGCTGCAAAACATCGGCTTCTACTCCAACTCGGTGCAGATTCCGATTCAGACCGAGCTGGCATACAAGCTGGGCCAAGTGTCTGGCTACGAGGATTACACGCTGTTCCTGTGCAACTCAGGAGCCGAGGCCAACGAAAATGCGCTGAAACTGGCCTCCTTCCATACCGGCAAAAACCGCGTGGTGGCTTTTCGGGGCGCGTTTCACGGCCGCACGTCGGGCGCGGTAGCGGCTACGGACAACCCGAAAATCGTCGCGCCTTTCAACGCGGGCCATGTCATTTCCTTCGTCGATTACGACCTACTGGCAGTAGCCGAAGTGTTGCGCGGCGGCGATGTCTGTGCCGTTATCATCGAGCCAATTCAGGGCGTGGGCGGCATCATCATGCCATCCGATGATTTCATCCAGGGCCTATCGCTGCTTTGCGGCGCGCACAACGTCATCCTGA
>JANPOR010000269.1:0-6014 GCA_031428075.1 Hymenobacter sp.
TTTAACGGCCCCCCCCGTTGCGCAGCGGGCGCGGGGCAGAGCCCCGTGTCCGAGTGCCGATCCAACGCCCACCCCATAACGATTGCAGGGCAGATCCCCACGGCAACAGAGCATGCCGCGCCAACCGCGCAGAAGCAGTTAAAATATCTTCCCCGGGTTCATGATTCCGTGCGGGTCGAACACCTGCTTGATGCCCCGCATCAGGTTGAGGTTGACTTCGGGCAGGGCAATGCCGATGTAGGGCTTTTGCACCAGCCCGATGCCGTGTTCGCCGCTAATAGTGCCCCCGAGGCGAACGCACAGCCGGAAAATTTCGCTGATGGGCTCGCGTAGGCCCACGTTCCACTGCTCGTCGTCGAGGTCGCCGCGGATGATGTTGACGTGCAGGTTGCCATCGCCGGCGTGGCCGTAACATACGCTTTTGAAGCCGTATCGGGCCCCTATCTCCTTCACTCCACTCAATAAAGTGGGCAGCTCGGCGCGGGGCACTACGGTGTCTTCCTCCTTGTACACGGAGTTGTAGCGCACCGAATTGCCGATGTTGCGCCGGATGCGCCACAGCTCATCCTTCTGAGCTGCCGTGTCGGCCAGCAGAATTTCGCCCACGTCGTAGCGGTCGAGCACCTCGTACACCTGTTCGGCCTCCTTATGAAGCTGGTCGAGGTCCTGGCCGTCCAGCTCAATGAGCAGGTGGGCCCGGATGTCGGCGGGCAGCGTGAGCGGAATCTTCAAGTAATCCGACGACCAGGCGATGGCCTCGCGCTCCATAAACTCGATGCCCGACGGGATGATAACGGCCCGAAACACGGCCGACACCGCCTCCGTCGCCTGCGCCTCTTGGCGGAAAGGCACCAGCATCAAAATATTTTGCTGCGGGTAAGGCAGCAGCCGGAACACGACTTTCGTGATAACGCCGAGCGTCCCCTCCGAACCCACCATGAGCTGCGTCAGGTTGTAGCCAGTGGCGTTTTTGAGGGTGTTGGCACCAGTCCAGATGATGTCGCCGGTGGGCAGCACCACTTGTAGGTTCAGCACGTAGTCTTTCGTCACGCCGTACTTCACGGCCTTGGGGCCCCCGCTGCTCTGGCTCAGGTTGCCGCCTAGGAAGCACGAGCCTTTGCTGGCCGGGTCGGGCGGATAGAACAAGCCCACTTCCTTCACCGCATTTTGAAAAGCCTCGGTTACTACGCCGGGCTCGACAGTGGCCTGCAGATTGCGCTCGTCGATGTGCAGGATTTTGTTGAGGCGCGCTATCCGCAGCACTACGCCGTGGTGCACGGGCAGGGCCCCACCGCTCAGGCCCGTACCGGCCCCGCGCACCGTGACGGGCACGTGCGCCGCGTGGCACAGGCGCATGATCTGGCTGATTTCCTCGGCGGTACCGGGCGACAGCACGGCGTCGGGGGCGAAGTGCAGGTCTTCGGTGTGGTCCTGGCCGTATTCGGCGTATTCGGCGGCGGGCACGCGCTCGGCCGTGGCCACGTGGGCGGGGCCCACCACGGCTTCCAGCTGGGCCAGCAGCGCGGGGGTGAGGGCGTGGAAGTCGGGCATGGGCAGCACAGGTAGAATTTTGCGGCGATTCATTTCTCGGTTGTCAACAACCGTCATCTGGAAATGGCCCCGGCGGGGCAAGTCGTTTCCACCAAACGACGAATGAAAGTATCTTTGCCGTCGATGGGTAGGGGGACGACAAAGATACTGCTGCTGTTTTGGCTATCGGCCGGGCTCGTGCTGGGGAGCTGCAGCCGCAAGCTGAACTACCGCGACGGCCAGTACCGCTCGGCCCGCGACATGGTGCGCCTGAAGCACAGCGGCGGCTACGCCCGCCCCAGCCTCAAAACCAAGGACAAGTACAGCAGCACCGGCCGGACCACCAAAACGGTGGCCCGGCGCCCCATGCGCACGGGCAGCGCCACCGGCACCCTGGCCAGCGTGATCGAAGCGGCCCGCTCTTACCAGGGCACGCCGTACTTGTTCGGCGGCACCACCCGGCTCGGGCTCGACTGCTCGGGGTTGCTGCAGCTGGCCTTTGGCGAGGCGGGCGTCACCATTCCCCGCTCTTCCAACGAGCAGGCCGTGTGGGGGGCCTCCGTGGACGCCCCCGACCTGCGCCCCGGCGATTTAATATTTTTTGGCGCTTCGCCCGGCAGCCGCACCATCACCCACGTGGGCTTGGTGACGGTGGTCGACGCCGAGGGCGTAGACTTTATCCACGCTTCCAGCTCGCTGGGGGTGGTCGAAAACAGCCTCGAATCGGATTATTACTTAAGCCGCTTCATCCGCGCCGTGCGACCCCGTTTGTGACGACCGCCCCTACCTTTGCGTTGCCGTCTGGCGTGAAATGGGGTTGTGTATTTGGTAAAGTTCGCTTAATACTCGGCTCATTTCTTCATCCTTACCTTTGCAATACCCATTACCAAGCTTATTATTTTTCACTAAAATTCTCTTTATGAACGTTCTACGTTTACGCCATTTTCTGCTGTTGGCACTGATGCTCCTCACGGCCCGCCTGGGCTGGAGCCAAGGCACCACCACCGCTGCCATGAACGGGGTAATCTCGGACAAAACCGGAACGGGCTTGCCTGGGGCCACGGTAATCGCTGTGCACACCCCCACCAACACCCAATACGTAGTGCCGACCAACGCCGATGGTCGCTTCAACCTCCAGAACATGCGCGTGGGGGGGCCCTACACTGTTAAAGTGAGCTTCGTGGGCTACCGTGACGTGCAGCGCGATGGTGTTTTTCTAAGCCTGGGACAGAACCTACGCTTCGACGTGAAGCTCGACGACGCTTCTACCGAGCTGACCGAAGTGACCGTGAGCGGCCGCCGCGACCCGGTGATGAACGCCAGCCACACCGGGGCCAGCACCACGGTGCAGCGCGAAACAATCGAGCGCCTTCCCACCCTGAACCGCTCGCTCAACGACTTCACCCGTCTCACGCCCCAGGCCAACGGCCAGAGCTTCGGCGGTCGTAACAGCGGCTACAACAACATCACCATCGACGGGGCCGTCTTCAACAACGCCTTTGGCTTGGTGCCGACGGTGGGCGGCCAGGCCAGCGCCCAGCCGATTTCACTCGATGCCATCGACCAGATTCAGGTCAGCATCGCGCCATTTGACGTGCGCCAGGGCTCGTTCACCGGTGCCGGCATCAACGTGGTGACCCGCTCGGGCTCCAACAAATTCTCGGCATCGATCTATGACTTCTACCGCAACCAGCAGCTGGTTGGTAGCCGAGTGGGTTCGGTGGATGCGACGTACCCCACCTTCAACCTCAACAACGTCGGCTTCCGCATCGGGGGGCCCATTGTGAAGGACAAGCTGTTCTTCTTCCTGAATGCTGAGCGTGAACGCCGCAACGACCCGCCCACCGGCAACTACACCGCCAACCGCGACCAAGGCGGCACCCCCCCCCTCGGAGGCTCGGTTTCGTCGGCCTCGGGCCGCGACCTCGACATCCTCGGCACCTTTCTGACCAAACAGTACGGCTACAATACTGGTCCGTACGAGAACTTTAATTTGCAGTCCAACAGCGATAAGATTACGGCCCGCCTCGACTGGAACATCAGCCAGAACCACCGCTTTAATATCAAGTACAACTACCTGAAGTCGTACGCCGACATTCCTCCGAGCACCTCCGGGGCCATCGCCGGCCAACGCTCGCAGTCGTACTTCGGCTTGCCCTTCCTCTCGTCGTACTACCGCATCAACAACAACCTGAACTCAATCATTGCGGAGTTGAACAGCACGTTCAGCGACGGCAAGTTCTCGAACAACCTGACGGGCGGCTACTCGGCTTTCCGCGACCTGCGCGAGAGCCTCGGTGGCACTACTTTCCCGCTGGTTGACATCGGCACGAACATCGGCCGCAGCACTACTGCCGCGCAGCTGAACGGCATCACCGCCTCGAACTCGCTGACTTCGTTCGGCTACGAGCCGTTCACGGCGTTCAACTTGCTGAATTCGGACGTGTACCAGATTGGCGACAACTTCACCGCTTACCTGGGCAAGCACAACGTGACGGTGGGTACTTACAACGAGTACTACAAGTTCCGCAACGGCTTCGCACCAAACTACTACGGCAACTACTCCTTCAACTCGCTGGAAGATTTTTATGCCTCGGCTGGCTTCAGCTACGACCGCGCATCGGGCGCTTTGGCACCGCTGGCAGCCGGCACGGCACGCCCAGGGCCCCAGCGCTACAACTTGCAATACTCGGCCCTGCCCGGCGGCGCCTTTCCTTACGCTGACCTTCAGGCTGCCCAACTTGGTTTGTACCTGCAAGACGAATGGTCGCCGCTCAATAACCTGCGCGTAACCTACGGCCTCCGCGCCGACTTGCCCTACGTGACGTCGGACCTACCGCAAAACACTAACGCGGCGGCCCTGACCTTCCGCGACGGCGTGAAAATCAACACGAGTGAGCTCCCCAAGAAAACGGTCCTGTTTTCACCCCGCATCGGCTTTAACTGGGACGTGAACGACGACCGTAAGACGCAGCTGCGCGGCGGCACGGGCGTCTTCACCGGCCGCATTCCGTTCGTGTGGCTGTCGAACCAAGCCAGTAACAACGGCGTGCAGTTCGGCTCGTTCAGTACTTCGGGCTCCGTGCCGACCACCAACGCCGCTAGCGTGGTGAACCCGAACGCTTCGATCTACCCTTTCAGCGCCGACCCAAACGCCTACCGTCCGCAGAATGCCGCGGCCAACACGTCCTACAACTTGGCCGTGACAAATAAAGATTTTAAGTTTCCGCAGGTGTGGCGCACCAACCTGGCCATCGACCAGGAGCTGGCCGGCGGCGTGATCGGCACCATCGAGGCCTTCTACACCAAAGACATCAACGCGGTATACCACCAGAACGTGAACCTGCCCGGCTCGGAGGCCAACCCGTTTGCCCGCGCGTCCGGTGCCGACAATCGCCCCATCTTCTACACGTTGGGTGCTGTACAAACCACCGGTGCCAACGCCGGTTTGGTCCAGACCACCGCCAACTACCGGATTTACTCGGGAGCCGGCGGGGCCACGGCGGCCAACCCCAACATCAGCGACGCCATCGTGATGAAGAACACCAACAAGGGCTACTCCTACGCCGTCACGGCGCAGCTGCAGAAGACCTTCAACAACGGGGTTTACGCCAGCCTGGCTTACACCTACTCCGACGCGCGCTCGGTGAACGACGGTGGCTCGATTGCCCAGTCCATCTGGCGCGACCGCTCAATATCGGGCGACCCGAATGCCGAGGCCCTGAGCTACTCGCAGTTTCTGCAGCAGCACCGCGTGATTGGCTCGCTGTCGTACCGCCACGAATACCTCGGCCACCTGGGCACCACGCTCTCTGCGTTCTTCCAGGCCGCGCCGGCCTTCCGCTATTCTTACGTGTACGCCGGCGACATGAACGGCGACGGCCAGACCTCGAACGACCTGATGTACATCCCGCGCAGCGCCAGCGAAATCAACCTGCGGCCCATTACCCTCACCGCAGCCCAGGGCGGTGGCACCATATCGGCCGCTCAGCAATACGCCGATCTGGACAGCTACATCAACCAAGACAAATACCTGGGCCAGCACCGCGGTGAATACGCCGAGCGCAACGGGGCCGTAGCCCCCTGGTTAAGCACCCTCGACGTACGCTTGCTTCAGGACATTTTCACCAACGTCGGCACCAGCCGTAACACCTTGCAGCTGAGCCTTGACCTTTTCAATGTTGGCAACCTGCTCAACAGCAACTGGGGAACAGTGCGCATTAACAACCGCGCCAATCCACTGACGTTCGACGGCTACAACGGCGCGGGCCAGCCCGTGTTTGAGTACCGCTACCTGACCAACCCCGCGAAAAACACCGACAGCTCGGTAAAGCCCGGCGTAAAACTGGCGGACACCTTCCGCGACAACGTGAACGCCATCGGTTCGCGCTGGCAGGGCCAGATCGGGGTTCGATACCTCTTCAACTAAGCCCCCTAGCTTAGACTGCTCCCAAAAGCGGGCGGAACCTAGGTTCCGCCCGCTT
>JANPOR010000270.1:0-15277 GCA_031428075.1 Hymenobacter sp.
ATCAGTCGTTTCTGCTAGATTTGGAAATCGTAGCTATGACTGTTGTACAAGCCGTTAAAGGCAACGAAAACGCATTTTATTATTGGCAAGCGTAGCCAAAGTACCAAAGGAGTATCAAACTAGTCTTAACCTGAAGGAAAAGTTCAATACTATTACTTCCAATCAACTCCTGGTACATTTTCGTTTCATTTCTGCTATCGATCCGCCTGATTCCACGCTGAACCCCGGTGCTCGCTTGCCATTTAGCCGTTGCCTTGGGTAACGGCTGATTGGCAAGCGATCACCGGAGCTTTTAACGTCTAGATCATTCAGGATCAAAACGTTAGCTTTCAGCAAGCGTGGAACCTCAAGCCTTTAATTGTGGGAAGCTACATCATTTTCGGCGTCCTTGAGCCGTTCGTGCGGGGTATTCCCCGTGCGCTTGGGAGCGGTAGATGGGGTCTGTATTAATTTTTTTTGATATCTTTAGGATGTTGCCATCATACCAATTTTAATGGTTTGCGCGCCTCTCATTCTACAATCCAACTCATAGCGTTTCAATTTTTTTCTTATGTTCGCAAAAAATACAAAATCTCGGTTTTATTTTTTTAGCATGTATTCAAGATCTGCGCTTTTTTTAGCGGTTATATTTCTAGCTTCGTGTACGACAGGACGCAACCTTGTTTACTTCAGCGACCTGAATAGTGGAACCTCAAACCAAACGCCCATCCAGAACGATATAGTACCTAGGATCCAACCCGATGATATATTAGGTATCGTTGTGAACAGCCAGAACCCCGAGTCCAACCTACTGTTCAATAGTGGGATAATGTTACCACCCAGTTCCACAGCCGGGGCAAGCGCGGCAACTAGCCGTTCAATTGAAGGGTATTTGGTGGATCCAAACGGGGAAATTAATTTCCCGACCGTGGGGAAAGTAAAGCTGGCAGGCCTGACCAAAGAGGAAGCCACCGATAAGATTACTGGTATTGTCGGAAAATCCGTAAAAATGCCGATCGTAACGATCCGTTACCTGAACTTCCATGTAACGGTCATCGGCGAGGTCAACAAGCCCGCTAGCTTCACTGTCCCAACTGAGAAAGTAAATATTCTGGAAGCGTTGGGACTAGCTGGCGATATGACTGCATTTGGCCGGCGTGATAATGTATTGATTATTCGGGAGAAGGACAAGGTACGAAGCACTACGCGCGTCAATTTGAATAACAAGGCCTTATTAAATTCCCCTTATTTCTATTTACAACAGAATGATATCGTGTACGTGGAGCCTGACAAAGTTAAAGCGTTGCAGGCCAGTGCTCGAAATGCTAATCTACCCATTTACTTATCTTTTATTTCTCTCGCGGCCATTCTACTTGGCAATTTCCGCTACTTAAAGAATTAGACGGTGGTCTAAAGCAGGGTGGTTTCTCAAATCCTAATTAATTATAAGGTCTTCCAAAACATCCTAATCAGGGCTTAAAAACCGAAGTTGCTGGAGCAGCTTCTGACACGGCAGAAGCGACACCACCGCGATTTAGACCACCGCCAAAAAGAATTAATATATAATCGTCATGGAAATGTTCCCACTAGACACCGAGAATACTAATGCTAGAAGCCTCAATGTTGTACTTGCTGGTTACTTGCGGTACTGGCATTGGTTTTTACTGGGTGCACTAGTAGCCACTGGCTGCACTTTTTTGTATTTGCGCTACTTGGCGATACCTCAATATTACGTTAGCAGCATTCTACTAATTAAAGATACTAAAGCCAGTCCTGATTTATCGGGTGCCGGCAAATTTACAGAGTCTGAAATGCCGAAGGCGAAAAGCGTCGATGATGAAATCGAAGTAATTAAGGCCAAGAGCTTGCTGTTGCGCGTAGTAAGCGAACTCTCGCTGAACACCAGCTATTATATACAAGGCCGGTTTAAGGACGTAGAAATTTACGAAAAGGATCTACCTATAAAGCTAATTGTTAATAGCTTGGATTCAACGGCGTACGACAAAAAGATTATCGTACAACTGACAGCTAATAATTCATTTCATCTTGACGAACGCACAGGGCACAATGCTACCTATCAGTTTGGCCAGCAGATAACTCGGCCCTACGGCACTTTTACGATCGTTTCGACGCCCGATTTTCCGAGATTTCAGCACTCTAAGGATAAGAGGATTATCATCCGTTTCCGCAACCCTCACGATTTGGTCGACCAGTTTAGTAATAACTTAGTTGTGGCGCCCATAAAGAAGGAAAGCAATGTTTTACGCGTCAGTTTAGTGGAGGCCTTACCGGAGCGAGGCAAAGCAATTATAAATAAGTTGTTAGAAGACTACAACAAGGAGGCTTTGGAAAACAAGAATGTGATGGCTACAGGCACCATTGCTTTTCTTGATAACCGCCTGCAGAACCTCACCGCTGAATTGAATGGCGTGGAGAAGAACGTGGAGCAATACAAGCGTCAGAACGAGGTGGCTGATGAAGGCACCCAGGCTTCAAGCTACGTGACGCAAGCCAACGATAACAGTCAGAAGTTAACCGACTGGGCCACCCAAATAGATGTACTTGAGTCGATCGAGAATTATCTCAAGCAGGGCAATGGCCAATCGCAAATGGTGCCCAGTACACTTGGTATCCAAGATCAGACCCTATTGGGACTCATTACCAAGTTTAGCGATTTACAAATGGAGCGGGAGCGCATGTTGCGCACCAGCGAGCCCGGTAACCCGCTCGTTCAGACCATGAGTGAGCAGATTACCAACCTGCGGTCTAACATTCTGGAGAACCTGCGCAACATCAAAAATGGGCTAGTAATCACGAGCAACCGCCTAAAGGCCAGCTCACGCCAGTTTTCTTCTCGTATTCGCAACGTGCCGGTTATACAGCGCGAACTGCTGGAAATTAGCCGTCAGCAAGCTATTAAGCAGAACCTGTACGAATACTTGCTGCAAAAGCGGGAGGAAGCAGCGCTAGTGTTGGCGGCCACCGTTTCTAACTCGCGGGTCATCGATTCAGCCATGCTGATGG
Organism: Hymenobacter sp.; assembly: GCA_031428075.1. Lineage (GTDB taxonomy): Bacteria > Bacteroidota > Bacteroidia > Cytophagales > Hymenobacteraceae > Hymenobacter. The sequence goes on from JANPOR010000270.1 coordinate 3,004, forward strand.
ACCCATATCCAGTTAGTCCTAACAGGCAGCTGCTGTACGTGTTGGCCTTACTAGTGGGCTTAGCCGTGCCGTTTGCCGGTATTTACGTAAAAGGCATGCTCAACGACAAAGTGCAAACGCGCCAAGACGTAGAGATGCTCTCGCGCACCCCAATCTTGGGCGAATTGGCCCATAATAAGGACGGCATTTTGGCCGTGACTAAAAATAATCGCGGGCCGGCCGCCGAGACATTCCGTTTCATCCGCGCCAACTTATCGTTTGCGGCCGGAGGCCGGGAAAACAAGGTGCTGCTGGTAACGTCGAGCATGGGTGGCGAAGGAAAAACGTTTTTCACCATCAACTTGGGCGCCAGCTTGGTGCTGGCGGGCCAGCGGGTGGTCCTGCTTGAGTTAGACTTGCGCAAGCCTGCTTTATCACAGGCGTTGGATCTGATGGCTGGGCCAGGCCTGACGGACTACATCGTTTCGAACAATGTATTAGTGCACGACCTCGTTAAGCCGTCCAACAATGTGCCCGGCCTAATGGTCATCAGTTCGGGGCCCATTCCACCCAACCCGGCTGAGTTGATGATGTCGCCGAAGTTGGCCCACCTCATCGCCGAGTTGCGGCGGAGCTTCGACTACGTCATTATCGACACCGCACCCGTAGGCTTAGTTGCCGATGCCTTGGGTCTAAACCCATTAGTTGACTCATCAATTTATATAGTGCGCTATAACCATACTTATAAAAAACAGCTCGCCGTCATCGACAACATCTACCGGGCTAACTCACTCAATCACCTTATGATTGTGCTGAACGACGCCTTGGGCGCCGATACTTACGGCTACGGATATGATTATCAAGAAACGACGGTCAGAAACGCGGACAACCCGCTCGCAACAAAAGCGTAGCATCGGGCAGTATTAGCGGTAGCTACTGCTAACTGTGTTACCGGCCCCGCCGTCATCTTTGTTGTTTATGCCGTTATCTGACACCTCGCACCAAGAAAAAACTGTGCTACAGCGCTTGGCAATTCATCCCGACTTTGCCAAAGTGATGGCTTGGGGCAAGCTGGTTAGCATTACGGGCTCGGCGCAACTGGTGGTGCAAGCCGTTAGTTTTGCCGGCGGTATTCTCGTTATCCGGCTGTTGCCGACCCAAGAATACGCGCTTTATACGTTAGCCAACACCATGCTCGGAACAGTAGTCGTGCTAGCCGACGGGGGCATCACAAACGGCGTGATGTCACAAGGCGGTCGGGTGTGGCAGGACCGCACCCGTATGGGGGCCGTCTTGTCCACCGGCCTCGACCTGCGCCGAAAGTTCGCTGTTATCAGTCTATTGGTGGCCATTCCGGTGCTGATGTACCTGCTACGGCACCACGGCGCCAGTTGGCCCATGGCCGCGCTTCTGGTGGCCGCGCTCGTGCCGGCCTTTTTCACGGCCCTCTCCGGTAGCTTACTGGAGGTAGCGCCCAGATTACATCAAGATATTATAGCGCTCCAAAAAACACAGGTCACGGCCAACTTTGGGCGGCTGGCCGCACTGTGCGTAACGCTCTTTGCGTTTCCGTGGGCTGCCGTTGCAATATTCGCGGCCGGGTTGCCGCAGGTATGGAGCAATTGGCGGCTGCGCCAGATCTCGCTGGCCTACGCTGATTGGCATCAGCCGCCCGATCCCGTAGTACGCCAGGAGATTCTGGACATCGTTAAGCGCTTACTACCCGACGCCATTTATTACTGCCTGTCGGGACAAATTACAGTATGGCTCATCTCCCTGGCCGGCTCCACGGCTGCCGTCGCCCAAGTGGGGGCCTTGGGCCGGCTGACCGTGGGCCTGGGCTTGTTCGGGGCAATGATCAGCACGTTGGTCACGCCACGGTTCGCCCGTTTGCCCAGTAACTCGCCCCTGTTGCTGAAGCGGTATTTCCAACTGCTGGGCGGCCTAGTAGTGCTGGGCCTTTGTATCGTGAGCGGCGCGTGGCTGCTGGCTGATCAGCTGCTGTGGGTATTGGGCAAAAGCTACGCGAACCTACAAACCGAGCTGGTGCTTAACATGGCGGCTGGAAGTTTCGGCCTGATATACGGGGCTTCATTTGCTCTTTGCACATTCCGGGGCTGGGCCATCAATCCGCTGATTTTTATTCCAATAAGCATTTTATCCATCGCTGTCGGCGTTCTCCTGTTCAACGTTTCCACCCTCAAGGGCATCATTAGCCTCAACCTTTTTGTCGTCACCATTCAAGTAACAATGCTCGTTACCTATGGCACCCTCAAAATGCTGAGGGCGCAGCGAACGGCAGGCTAAGCCAAGCTGGTGGTCAGCTTGGCTTAGCCATACTAGATTATTTACTCGCTTTCTGCTTACTATGAACCTTAGCGTCATCATTCCCACCTACAAACGCCACCACGACCTGCGCCGGCTGCTCGAATCGCTTTTCCGGCAGGCCGAGCCAGTCGCGCAAGTGGTAGTTGTGGTGGGGCCCGGCGACGCGGAAAGCCAAGCGCTGGCGCACGAATGGCAAGCAAACTGGCCCGTTCTGACCGTGCTACCGGCCACGCGCCGTAGCGTAGTACATGCTCTTAACCTGGGGCTTCCGCACGCTACAGGCGATGTCGTGTGCCTGCTCGACGACGATGTGTATCTCCCCACTGGGTGGGCCGGGCGCATCGCGGCCGCTTACCAGGCCAATGCCACACTGGGGGCCTACGGGGGCCGCGACCATCTGCAATCCGACGACCCAAAGCTGGTCAACCCATTGCCGGTCAATCGTGTGGGTCGGTTTCGCTGGGACGGCGTTCTGCTCGGTGGCCATCACTGCGGATCCATCATTTCGCCGGTCCGCGTCGACGTTCTCAAAGGATGCAACTTGTCGTTCCGGCGATCGGCATTTCCCGCCCTAGGAATCGACCCCGCGCTCGAAAGCCATGGGGCCGAAGTATGTTGGGAAGTCGACCTATGCCAGCGCATCGCCCGTGCCGGCTACGGCTTGGTATACGACAACGACAACTACGTTTTGCACTACGCGTCGCCGCGACCGGCCGACGACGACCGGGTCAACTTGTTCTCAAAAGCTTGGGCTAGGCGCACCTTCAATGAGGCGTTGGTTACAGCTAAGTACCAACCCCTATCAGATATAGTACTGCTTGGACTGCGGAGTTTTCTGGTGGGTACGCGCCGGCAGCCCGGCTTGGTGTGGGGCGCGCTGTTGTTGCGCAAATACCCGTCCTGGCAGTTACTGAGGCTACCCTGGCACTACACCAGTATTTTTTGTAAAGGAGCAGCTTACGGCTGGCGCCGGCGTGGGACCCTCGAGGCTGTGGCGCTCGTGCCAGCTCTACTCGTGCCAGCTCTAGAGGAATAACCGATAATCCCGGCGATTTTTTGGCCACCTACCAAGCAAGAGCCGGTGAAATGATAGGCCAAGAAGAATTATTGAGACATGACCGGTAAACTCGTTTTTTCGCATCCTACCGGCAACGCCAACGTGCGCGCCGCCGCCGCCGGGCTGGCCCAGGCGGGACAGTTGGCGGCGTTTCATACCGCCATTGCCGCTTTTCCGGGCAGTTGGCTCGACCGCCTGGGCGCTGCCGGCCCGCTGGCCGCGCTGCGGCGGCGGCGTTTTGAGGCCGCGCTGGCACCGTTCACGCGCACCTGGCCCTGGCGCGAGGCCGGCCGCATGCTGGCTGACCGGGCGGGCCTGAAAGCGCTGGTACGCCCCGAGACCGGTCCCTTCTCCCTTGAAGCTGTCTATCAGAGTCTTGATCGGCGGGTGGCCACTGGCTTGGCGCGAGCTGCTCAACAGGGTGCGAGCGGGGTATACGCTTACGAAGACGGAGCCGCCGACGCTTTTCGGGCGGCCAAAGCCCTCGGACTGACGTGCTTCTACGACCTCCCCATCGGTTACTGGCGGGCGGCACGCCGGCTGCTGGCCCCCGAACGTGAGCGGTGGCCCGAATGGGGCCCCACGCTTACCGGCTTCGGCGACTCGGACGCGAAGCTGGCGCGCAAAGACGAGGAATTGCGCTTGGCCGATCGAATTTTTGTGGCCAGCCGCTTCACCGCCGACACGCTCCGCGACTTCCCCGGACCACTGGCCCCTGTCGAAATCATTCCCTATGGCTTCCCGCCGGTGGGCGAGGCCCGCACCGACGCGGGACGCGGCAGCCGTTCCCTGAAACTGCTTTTTGTGGGTAGTCTCTCGCAGCGCAAGGGCATAGCCAACCTGTTCGCAGCGGTGGCAGCTCTGGCTCCGCATATCGAATTAACCGTGGTTGGGCAAAAAACTGGGGGCCCCTGCCCTGCCCTCGACGCGGCCTTGACCCGCCACCGCTGGATTCGGAGTCTGCCTCACGCCGACGTGTTGCGCCTGATGCGGGCCCACGACGTACTAGCCTTCCCATCGCTCTTCGAAGGCTTCGGGCTGGTCATCACCGAGGCCATGTCGCAGGGCACACCCGTAATAACCACCGACCGCACGGCCGGCCCCGACCTCATCGAGCACGGCCACAGCGGCTGGCTCGTCGAGGCCGGCTCGACCGAATCTTTACAGGCCACTCTAGCCGAGCTGCTGCACCGGCCCGCCGAAGTAGCCCGGGCCGGGGCTGCGGCGCAGGAAGCCGCCCGCCGCCGGCCCTGGGCCACCTACGGGCAAGAATTGGCCGAGGCCTTAGCCCGATAGCGCCCCAATTTCTCTCGCCATGACGCCTTCCTTTACCCGTTTTTCTACCGCCCCGGCCCTATCCGCCCCTCCCGAACAACTCCGCGCGGCCGACCCACTACGGGCCATTAAACGGGGCATTTGGGCGTATTTTCTGCTGTTAATTTTTGAAGGCGCACTACGCAAGTGGATACTACCTGCCCTTGACGCGCCCCTGCTCATTGTGCGCGACCCACTGGCGCTGTGGCTCATCGTGGCCACGTGGCGGCGCGGGCTGCTGGCCGCCAATTTCTACCTCACGGCTATGACTTTGGTGGGTGTCATTGCTTTTTTCACGGCCTTGCTGCTGGGCCACGGCAGCCTGCCCGTAGCCGTGTATGGCGCCCGCATCCTGCTGCTGCACTTCCCGCTCATCTTCGTCATTGGGCGCGTGTTTGACCGCGCCGATGTGGAGCGTATTGGCCGGGCCATGGTTTGGATTTCCATTCCCATGACCGTGCTCATCGCCTTACAATTCTATAGTCCGCAGTCGGCCTGGGTGAACCGCGGCGTGGGAGGCGACTTGGAAGGCGCAGGCTTCAGCGGCGCGCTGGGGTTCTTCAGGCCTCCCGGCACATTTTCGTTTACCAATGGCAACTCCTTCTTTTATAGCCTATTGGCATGCTTTGTTTTTTATTTCTGGCTCACTCCGCGAAGCATCAACCGGCTGGTGCTAGCCACGGCCACGGCCGGGCTACTGGCAGCCGTGCCTTTTTCCATTTCGCGCACCTTGTTATTTCAAGTCCTCATCACGCTGGTGTTTGCATTATTTGCCGCTTCGCGCCGGCCCCGTTACCTTGCTCGCATCGTGCCAGCCTTGGTGGGGGGCGTGCTAGTGCTAGCCGTACTGAGCCAAACCCCCCTGTTGCAAACCCCCTTAGAGGCATTCAGTTCCCGCATCGATTCGGCCAGCGAGTTTGAAGGCGGGGTGAAAGGCACCCTCGGCGACCGGTACCTAGGCGGCATGGTGGGGGCCCTCACCGGGGTTGGCTCGTCGCGGGCACCTTTTTTCGGTTACGGCATCGGCATGGGCACCAACGTAGGCAGCAAGCTGCTTTCCGGCGACCGGGGCTTTCTCCTTGCGGAAGAAGAATGGCCCCGGCTCATCGGCGAGATGGGCGTAGTACTGGGCTTGGCTACCATTTTCATCCGCCTGGGCCTCACCGCCAAAATTACGTTGGCCTGCTACCGCCAGATGGCGCTGGGCGAGGTCCTGGCATGGCTGCTGCTCAGCTTCGGTCTGACGACCATCCCTCAGGGACAATGGGCCCAGCCCACGGCACTGGGTTTCAGCGCCCTAATGGGTGGGCTGATTCTGGCCGCCCTGCGTCCGCCCAAACATACACTCATCGCACCCCGGCCGGCCGACGCAGTGCCATCCCTGCGCTAACTTTTTGGTCTTGATGAACATCGTTTTTTTCGCCCATCCCGCCTTTCTGGGCCACCAAAGCATGCCGCGTTTCGCCCACATGCTGGCCGATGGTATGGCGGCGCGCGGCCACACGGTCGCCGTGTGGGCCCCAGAGGCCGCGTTTGCGCGGCTACCGGCACCGGGCCCGCTACGCAAATGGCTGGGCTACCTCGATCAATACGTCGCGTTTCCGACGCAGGTGCGGCAGCGGCTGCGGACCTGCCCGCCCGATACGCTGTTCGTGTTCACCGACCATGCCCTAGGGCCCTGGGTACCACTGGTAGCCGACCGCCCCCATGTTGTGCATTGCCACGACTTTCTTGCCCAGCGCTCGGCCTTGGGCGAGATTCCTGAAAACCCCACCGGTTGGACCGGCCGCCGCTACCAGGCCCTAATTCGGCGCGGTTACACGCAGGCCCAGAATTTTATTTCGGTTTCGCGCAGTACCGAAGCCGATTTACGTCGCTTTTTGCCCGCCCCGCCGGCGCGGTCCGAAATGGTGTACAACGGCCTGAACCAAGCATTCGGGCCCCGAGACGCCGCAGCGACGCGAATCCTGCTGGCCCATCAGACCGGCTTGCCTCTGGCCGACGGCTACCTGTTGCATGTGGGTGGCAACCAGTGGTATAAGAATCGGACGGGAATACTGGCGCTCTACAACGCCTGGCGGGCCCGTAGCGCGCATGCTTGGCCTCTGCTGCTCATCGGGCAGGCCCCCGACGCGGCCTTGGCCGCAGCCCACGCGGCTGCACCCTACCGCGACGACGTGCACTTTCTTACCCAGGCCGACGACGCGCTGGTGCGGCTGGCCTACGCAGGGGCACAGGTGTTCCTGTTTCCATCGTTGGCTGAAGGCTTCGGGTGGCCTATTGCCGAAGCCATGGCCTCGGGTTGCCCAGTCATCACCACGGCCGAGGCCCCCATGACAGAGGTGGCCGGCACAGCAGGCTTCCTGATACCGCGCCGCCGCGCCGCCGACGACCTCGCCGGCTGGGCCGACGAAGCGGCCCGCACTTTGGACCACGTAGCTACCCTGCCGCCCGCCGCCCAGGCGCAAGCAGTAGCCGCAGGCCTAGCCAATGCCCGGCGTTTCGAAGCTACCCGTACCCTCGACCATATCGAAGTTATATACCAGAATATTGTTAACGACATAGTTTATACATGACTATATTTGCCATATGCGCCTTTTTTCTATAATTAATTCTGGGTGCTACTAAAAATATGAATGATTTACTTCCACTGCCTCATTTCGCTTTGTTATGAAACTATTAGTTAGCAGCATGACCTTCGCCCCTGATCACAGCGGCATCTCCTTATATGCCACTGATTTTGCAGCTTTTGCCGCGGAACAGGGTCATCAAGTCACCGTCGTTACGGCATTTTCCTGGTATCCTAAATGGGTAAAGAGACCGGAAGATAAAGGGAAATTATTCCAAACGGATTTATATAAGGGAATAAAGGTGCTTAGGGGTTATTTATATGTACCTAAGAAGGTTACGACATTAACGCGGATGCTACAAGAGATTTCCTTTATATTATTTGCCCTAATTAATTTCACCCGCGCTGGTAGGCACGATACCATTGTACTTTTCACCACGCCCATCAATCTGGGCCTGGTTGGGGTCCTGTTTCGCAAGCTGTGGGGTGCCAAGCTGGTGATAAACGTGCAGGACCTGCAGCTAGACGCGGCCAAGTCGCTGGGCATGGTCGGCAGGTTACCAATTGTAGAGGTCATGAACGGCGTCGAGAAATACAGCTACGAGCACGCCGACCTAGTGACCTCAATATCAACGGCTATGGTTGATATAATTGCAAAAAAAGGCATTGTTAAAGAGAAACTATACTTATGGCCTAATTGGATTAATGTTGCCGAAGCAAATAACCAAGGTATTAAAGGGGAATTCCGCAAGAAATTTCCTAAGTACCGCGATAAAACAATTATTGGGTACGCCGGCAACATCGGAATCAAGCAAGGATTATCGGTTTTGATCGACTTGAGCAAAGAATTTAAGCACCGCGACGACCTCATCTTCTTAATAATTGGCCAGGGGGGTGACATAGTGAACCTCAGAACCTACGCTCAAGAGAAGCAAACCAAAAACTTAGATTTTATCGACTTCTTGTCACAAGAAGACTACTTTAATTTCCTTTCCGACGCCGATATCGTTTTCCTGTCGCAGAAAAAAGACTCCGGCGATGTCTATTTCCCATCAAAGCTTTTGGGCATAATGGCGAAAGAGAAATTAATTTTTATTTCCGCTGATAAGGAGTCCGAAATCTATAGAGTAGTAACCGACAACAAAGTAGGGGCTTCCGCGGACTTCGGTGATTTGGCCAAAATGCAGAGCCTACTGAACAGCTACCTGCAGGAGAAAGGACAATTCGAGCCGTACCAAAAGAATGCTTACGAGTTTGTTCAGCAGTTTGACCGCGAGTTTGTATTGAAAGCGTTGTTCAAACAACTAGAGGAATTACACGTTGATCGGCCAATGCCCATTGCTGCACTAGATGCCAACTATAAATAAGTATTTTGAGTAAGCTCCCCGTACAAGCCTCATTTCGTTAAAAATAATTTTGCAACATGAAAAAAATTTTAGTTACTGGCTCCAGTGGGCTTATTGGAAGTGAAGTAGTAAGAAGATATTGCCAGAACGGCTGGAAAGTTTATGGGATTGATAACAACATGCGCGCTGATTTTTTTGGGCCCAGCGGTGATACCCGCTGGAACCAGATGCGCCTGTTGGCTGATTACCAAAACTTTGAACACATCGAGTTGGATATTCGCGACCGGAAAGCAGTGAGCGAAACACTCGCCGCGCTCCGCCCGGATGCCATTGTGCACACTGCAGCTCAGCCCAGCCACGATTTGGCGGCCAGCCGGCCTTTCGACGACTTCGATGTGAACGCCGTGGGCACGCTCAACTTACTGGAAGCTACGCGCCAGCATTGCCCCGGGGCCACGTTCGTTCACATGTCCACCAACAAGGTTTATGGCGACGCGCCCAACCGGTTGAACCTTGTGGAAAAAGATACGCGCTGGGATTTTACCGACGCCGAGTACCACGATGGTATTAAAGAATCGTTCAGCATCGACCAATCCAAGCACTCTGTTTTCGGGGCTTCCAAAGTAGCGGCCGACGTGATGGTGCAGGAATATGGCCGGTATTTTAATATTCCCACCTGCTGCTTGCGGGGCGGCTGCCTCACGGGGCCCAACCATTCGGGTGTGGAGCTGCACGGGTTCCTGAGTTACCTCATCAAGTGCAACCTGGAGGGACGCAAATACACCATCTTTGGGTATAAAGGGAAGCAGGTACGCGACAACATCCATTCGCACGACGTTGTGCGCTTCATGGAAGAATTCATCGAGGCACCCCGCATTGGCGAGGTGTATAATATTGGTGGCGGCCGCGACAACTCCATTTCCATTCTGGAAGCGTTCAAACTCATCGAGGACATTTCGAGCAATAAAATGCTGTATGATTACGTAGACCAAAACCGATCCGGCGACCACATTTGCTACATCTCGGACCTGAGCAAGATGAAGGCACACTACCCGAAATGGGACATCACCAAAGACTTGCGCACCACTTTCGAGGAAATTCACGAATCGTGGACGACTCGCATCAAGGCATAGCGCCTGCTCATAATCCTAGGCCTCCGTCTTAAATCGGGGCCCTGCATCAGGCCCCCAGCAGGAATCTACGCCGCATGATCATTTTGCACATCACCGCCGACATGGACCCGCGGGCGGGGGGCGTGTGCCAAGCCGTGCGCACCATGGTGGCGGGCCTGGCCGCGCACGGCGTGGACAGCGAAGTGGCTAGCCTCGACGACCCCGCCGCGCCCTACGTGGCCACGGAGCCGTTTCCGCTGCACGCGCTGGGGCCTGGCCGGGGGCCTTGGGTTTACAGTCCGCGCCTAGGGCCTTGGCTTGACGCCAACCTCAGCCGGTTCGACGCGGTATTGGTGCACGGCCTTTGGCTGTATGCCAGCTACGCGGCCCGGCAGGCCTGGCGCCGCCGGGGTGCGGGGGCCCTTCCGCTGTTCGTAATGCCCCACGGCATGCTCGACCCATATTTCCAGCGGGCCCCGGGACGCCGGTTCAAGGCCGTGCGCAACTGGGCCTACTGGAAGCTAGTGGAGGGCACCGTGGTCAACGATGCCACGGGGGTACTCTTCACATGCGAAGAGGAACGCCTCCTGGCGCGGTTACCGTTCCGCCCCTACCGGCCCCGGCGCGAGTTAGTGGTGGGCCTAGGTGTGGAGGAACCACCGGCCTTCGTTCCGGCCATGCGCGCGGCCTTGGCCGAAACTTTACCAGAGCCTTCTGGTCGTCCCTACCTACTATTCCTCAGTCGTTTGCACGAAAAAAAGGGGGCCGATCTACTCGTGCAAGCATACGCTGCTGGGGCCGCCGGGGCCGACGCGCCGCCCCTCGTGGTGGCCGGTCCTGGCCTCGATACACCCTATGGCCGGGCCGTGCAGGCGCTGGCCGTGGGGGCCCCGGCGGGCGCGGTGGCGTTTCCAGGCATGGTGACCGGGGCCGGCAAGTGGGGAGCGTTTTACGGCGCGGCGGCGTTTGTGCTACCCAGCCACCAAGAAAACTTCGGCATCGCTGTGGTGGAGGCCTTGGCTTGCGGTAAGCCGGTGCTCATTTCCAATCAAATCAATATCTGGCGGGAAATTGAAGCCGCGGGCGCAGGCCTGGTGGCCGACGACACGGCCGCCGGTACCCGCGACCTGCTGGCCCGCTGGGGCCGCCTGTCGGCCACCGAGCAGCAGGCCATGGGCCAGCGGGCCCGCGCCGCATATGAGCAATATTTTGCCGTAGGCCCCGCCACCGACCGCCTACTGGCCGCTTTAGCATCGGCTTCTTGAACAGGTAATCGTCTTCCCTTCCTCTTTTCCCGCCTATCGAGCTTCATGCCCACTACCCACCTCCGTACCAGTTCCCTTCTTAAGTTCTTGTCGCGGCTGGCGCTGGTAGTGTACAGCGCGTTGGTGCTCTACATCGTGTTCTTTTCCCGCCGCCGCCGCTCGCTGGTTTGGTCGCCCGACATGGTGAACTTGGTGCCGCTGCTGAACACCTTCCGTGACCACCGGCATATCAATGATATTGGGTGGTGGAACTACTGGGAAAATATTTTTGGCAACATCGCCCTGTTTGTGCCGATGCCTGCGGTGGTGGCCAGCAGCTTTGACCTGCGCGGACGGTGGCTGCTGCTGGGCATCGGCGTGGCGGTGAGCGTGCTTATTGAAGTGACGCAGTACGTGTGGGAGATTGGCATCCCGGACATCGACGACGTCATTTTCAACAGCGCCGGAGCCATGCTGGGCGTGTTGCTGTGGGAGCTGGTGTGCAGCAAAATTCAACGCCGGCTGTCTTAATTGACCGCGCGCGGCTTGTTCCAATACCCATAGCTACTGTCATGACAACCAACCTTTCCACTTTCGACCCGGGTGACTACCGTGCCGGCCCGCGGCTCAAAGTATTGCTTTGGTATTTCGTCAATTACTACTTATTCGATACCGCGTTTCCTTGGCCTTACGGCTTTAAAACGTGGTTATTGCGGTTGTTTGGGGCGCGGGTGGGCGTGGGGCTGGTCATCAAGCCCAACGTGCGCATTAAAAACCCCTGGCGGTTAACCATCGGTGACCACTGCTGGATTGGCGAATCGGTGTGGATTGACAACCTGGCCGACGTGGTCATCGGCAGCCACGTGAGCGTGTCGCAGGGCGCAATGCTACTCACCGGCAACCACGACTACACGGTGCCGAGCTTTCCGTACCGCCTGGGGCCCATCCGGCTCGATGATGGCGTGTGGGTGGGGGCCCAAGCCGTCGTGTGCCCGGGCGTGGAGTGCGGCGCGCACGCCATCCTCACGGTGGGCTCGGTGGCTACCAAGTCGCTGGCCGCTTGGGGCATCTACGCCGGCAATCCAGCAGCCTTCGTGCGGGCCCGTCAGATGCAGGCGCGTTGAAGCGCTTGTCACACTGCCAGTTTTTCTTTCGTATTAGCAGTCAACAGCTTGCGTTTTGAAGCACGAAGTGAGCGGCATTCTGGAGAATTAATCCGCCCAGTCTACGGCCCCCAAGGCCCCCTCGGCTTGGGTTTATAAAGGCGCTGTTAAAAAATATCTCCGGGGCCTGGAACTACTTGGAAGGGCCGGCGCCTTGTGTAA
>JANPOR010000271.1:0-15273 GCA_031428075.1 Hymenobacter sp.
GAGGAACATGGTCGATAAGGTTTCGGCCAGCGTAGGGTTTTTAGCGGCGCGGTTGGCCACGATGTTGAACAAGCTGGGGAAGTTGAGCAGCCGCTGCATGGCGCGGCTCAGGCGTAACTCCTGCCAGAGGCGGTTGTACACGGCCTTATCGTAATTTTTAAGGAAAGCGGAGCTCAAGTCGCCTTTGGCTAAGGCCTGCGCGGCCCAAATGGCCGCGTGGCGTCCGCTCACCATGGCGTGCGAAATGCCTTCGCCCGAAAACGGGTCGATGAGCGAGCCGGCATCGCCGAGTAGCAGGTAATGGGCCCCGGACAGGGTCCGTCGCTTCGAGCCCAGCGGCAGGCCGAAACCTCGCACAGGCCCCAGCCGCTCGGCCTGCGCGAAACGGGGAGCCAGCGTAGGGTGGGTGGCCAGAATTTCGTCGAGTCGCTGGCGCAGGTTAATTTTTTTGGCCGCCACCGTTTTCGACAGCATGCCCACCCCCACGTTGGCCTGACCATTGGGCAGCGGAAACACCCACAAGTAGCCAGGCAAAAAATCCTTGATGAAGTGTAGTTCGATGAAATTGTCGGGGCTGAGGCCGGCCACGTTGCGGTAGTAAGTGCGCAGACCCGCGCAGTGGTGGTCGGGTTCCAGGGCGTGGCCGGCCACTTTGCGGGCAAACTCCGACTGGGCCCCGTTGGCCACCAGCAGCAGGCGGCAGGTGGCCACCTCCTGGCCGGCGCGGTCGAGCAGCTGCCAGCCGTCGGGCGTGCGCTCGGTACGGGCCACGTCCGCGTTTTCGCGGAAGTCAATTTCAGGTCGTCGGCGCACTTCCTCCACCAGGAGATTGTCGAAATCGAGGCGTTTGGCCACGTGGCCCGCAGGGCGGTCGGTGGCTTTGTCGAACTTCGGCTTGAACGGAATGGCGAGGCGGCGACCGTTAGGCGCAAAAAAGTCGATGCCCCAACTCGGCACCTGCGTGGGCAGGGTCCCCAGCTTGGCGGGCAGCGCTTCATCGATGCGCTTTAGCTCCATCAACACTTTGCCGCTCAAAGCATCGCCGCAAATTTTGTCGCGCGGAAACGCGGCGCGGTCGAGCAGCAGGCAGGATAGGCCGGCGTTGGCCAAGTGCAGGGCCGCCGTGGCCCCGCCGGGCCCCGCGCCCAGGATGCAGATGTCGTGGTGGTTCGCTGTCATTCCGGGCGCAGCGAAAAATCTGAGGTGAAAAGCATTCCGCAAAGGACGCCACCGGGGCCCCAGATTTCGCGTCTCTGCTTCATGCGCAGAATGCTTGGAATGACAGGCCCCCGCTACCTTCACTCCATGACTCAAACGCTTGCCGGAAAAGTAGCCCTCGTCACGGGCGCTTCTAAAGGAATTGGCCGCGCCATCGCGGCGCATTTTGCTCAGCTGGGGGCCCAAGTGGCCTTCACCTACCTATCCTCCGTCGAAAAAGGCGAAGCCCTGGAAGCCGAGCTTTCGGCCCACGGCACCAAGGCCAAAGGCTACCGCTCCGACGCCTCCGACTACGCCCAAGCCGAAAAGCTCATCGAGGACGTGCTGGCCGATTTCGGCAAGCTCGACGTCCTCGTCAACAACGCCGGCATTACCCAAGACGGCCTGCTCATGCGCATGAGCGAGCAGCAGTGGGACAACGTGCTGAACGTAAACCTCAAATCAGTCTTCAACCTCACCAAAGCCGCCACCAAGCCCATGATGCGCGCCAAAACCGGCTCCATCATCAACATGACCAGCGTGGTCGGCATCAAGGGCAACGCCGGGCAGGCCAACTACGCCGCCAGCAAGGCCGGCATCATCGGCTTCACCAAATCGGTGGCCCTAGAGCTAGGCTCGCGCAACATCCGCTGCAACGCCGTGGCCCCCGGCTTCATCGAAACCGAAATGACGGACGCGCTGGACCCCAAGCAAGTGGACGAGTGGCGCAAAGCCATTCCCTTGAAACGGGGCGGCTCGCCGGAAGACGTGGCCAAAGCCACGGCGTTCCTGGCGTCGGACGATTCGAGCTACATCACCGGCCAAGTGCTGCAGGTTGATGGCGGGATGCTGACGTAGAAACTACATGCGTTAGCCGATCAGAACGTTGATTGGATAAGGAGCGGTATTGATTTTTGGTTGGGCCATTTACTATCCGTGACCGTTGCAGTGAGGTACGGAAGTTTGGCATTAGCTAGCGGCGCTTAAAAATCAAAGCCAACACGCAACAGCGCGCCCTGATAAGTTAGGCGGCCCCCTACGCTATTGCCATTAATTTGATACCCTTTTTCAACATAAGCTTCCAACACCAATGCATGCGCTCCGAAGCGGGGCCGAATGCCGCCGCCTGCTTAAAACCCAAACAGCGCACCTTTTTCAATCCCAGCGTCTTGCGCAGTCACTGGCTGAGCTGATTGCCGAGGCACAAATGCATGCGGGTCATAAGTAGAAGCCAGAACTGTTTGGCTCGTGCTGTTACTAATACTACAGCCCGGAACGGCCCCGGCGGCTATGAAAGCAACCGATTTTGTTTGGAGGAACGAATAATGCAGTAGCAAGGGCACTTGTAGCGTGTTGGCAGCCGTCCGTTGCTCCAGACTAAGCACCTCACCTGAGTTAGAAAACCCAGCCGGCACCACATGCGTGGCAGTCCCGCTGCTACGCCGCCAGGAGTAGCACAGTCCCGTAGCCAGCGCCACCCGGTGCTGGCTGCTGCTAAGTATATTTAATCCAACTATATAATTGTTCATCTATTTGAAAGTATTGTCAGACAGGCATTCGCTCTGCTGATAACTAACCAAACCCATTCCTAGTCCCGCCCTTGCGCCGACAATCAGCCGGCCATAACGAGGCGACGAACGGCGCAAGTCGGCTGTTGGCCCGAAGCCTACACCACAGTTGGTGTTATAAACGAGTACTGTCTGGGACAGTTCAGCTTCATCGAAACGTGTGTGGGCCGACTTGCTTTGGGCCAGCGGGCAATCCTGAAACAGTGCCTTGAGGACGGAACGAAGGCTGGTTTGTTGCAGTAACAACAGCCCGCTGCCCGGCACTTGAATGTAGAAGAAAGTGGTTTGGTACTCAGCGTACTCCATTATGGCCTGCGCTGTGATTACACTGTAATCGAGGCGGTACAGGTTGGCTTTGCCGCGAACAAGGTGCTGCATAAAAACATGCACAAACGCGGGGGCTAAATTAGTTGCACTAGCGGGAACCGGTTGCTGCCCGACAAATTTTATGCGTTGCACCACGAAGCGACGCCCGTCCACAGTACCGAACCCCTGGCTTTCTTCTGCCCGGTAGGCGCGGCGGGGGTCACCACCGGCCGGCAGCAAAGTCACGCCATTGTCGGCCACAAAACGGGAAAACTGTAGTTGTCCGCGCAAAGTATCGCCGGTTGCCGTAACAAAATAATCCGTTGGGATAACTCTTTGCTGTGCTTGGCTCAATCGTAGCAATGCACACATCAATAAAAATACTAAAGTAAAATTACGTGAGAGTATGATCCAGTTTTAGGGTACAAGATGGATGGTTTGGGTAATGGAAAGACAACGGGCAACAAGGTTTCACTCAGAATTTATTCACGCACCTTTGACTGTAGCCCCTATAGCCCGAATTCTCTCCGCCGATAACTCGGAGAAGTGGTTAATAATCCTATCAGCCTGTCCCAAATCCTGCCCGGCCGAGTGCGGGCTGGCGTAGCCGATGCAGTAAATATCAGCCGCCTTGGCCGCCGCTACGCCGTTGGCTGAGTCTTCAATCACGGCGCACTCGGAAACCGGCGTTTGGGCCAGGGCCGCCGCGCGCACGAAGATGGCGGGATTAGGCTTCGACTGCGCAAAATCCTCGCCGCTGACGATGTGCGGGAAGTAGGGCCCCAGCCCAAACCGGTCGAACACCCGGCCAATGGTAGCCTTGGAAGCCGAAGAAGCCAGCACCAGCGGCACGCGGTGGGCCCGCAGATCGTCGAGCAATACCTGCACGTTGTCAAGGAGGGCTAGGTCGGCATCGGCGTCGAATATTTGGTTGAACAGCTCGCGCTTACGCATGAGCAGCGTTTCTACCTCCTGCTTCAGGCCAAACTGCTGCTTGAGGCGCTGGAACACGTTGCGGGTGGAAGAGCCCAGGAACGTGGCGTATTCTGCATCCGAGACGGTGATGCCCAGCTCGGCAAATTGGGTATAATAAGCTTGGTGGTGAATGGGTTCGGTGTCGATGATGACGCCGTCCATGTCGAATATCACGGTTTGAATCATGGGGCCGCTTACGAAGGTTGCCGGCAAAGGTATCGGGCTTTACCGGGCCGATTTTTGATGGCCAGGGGCAGGCACCGCCGCTACGGACGGCTCCGCGCCCGCAATGGGAGTATTTTTGCCCCGGGCCGCGTTTCGGGGCTCGGGGCCTCCATTTTCGCCGCTGCTTTTGCTCACAACCCAATACTCCGCCTGGTTTATCCCGCTGTGCCTGCTGGTGGGCGCGGGCTACGCCGCTCTGCAATATTCTGCCCAGGCGCCGTGGGGCCGGCAGTTGAATTATGCCCTGGCCACGCTGCGCTTTACAGTGGTGAGCTTTTTGTGCTTTTTACTACTCGCGCCCTTCGTCAGAACCACCACCACCCGCACCGAGAAGCCTATCGTTGTGCTGGCCGTCGACAACTCACAGTCGGTGGAATTATTCACCCCAAAAATCATACTGACGCAGGCTAACGCCGGCTTGGCCCAGTTGGCCCAGGCATTGCGAGCCAAAGGCTTCGCCGTCGAAACCCGTACCCTCACGCCCGATCCGGCGGGGCCCGATTCGCTGCATTTCACCGCCACCAGCACCGACCTCGACCAGCTGCTGACCGGCACCCGCGACGCCTTCGATGGGCGCAACCTTGCCGCCGTGGTGCTGCTCAGCGATGGTTTGGCCAACCAGGGCCGCAGCCCGGCCAACGCCGATTATTCGTTCCCAATTTACGCGGTGGCCCTGGGCGACACCGTACCCAAGAAAGATCTGCGCCTCACCGATTTGGCGTACAACCACGTGGCATTCAGCGGCAACAAGTTTCCGCTGGTAGCAGAATTGGCTTTCGAGGGCTACGCCGGCGGCACTGCCACTGTAGAATTGCGTGAGGGCACGAAAGTGCTCGATAACCGCCGAGTGGCCCTGCCCATGGGCCGGCGGCGTGTGAAGGTCGCTTTTCAAATTGCGGCCCCCGCGCCCGGCAAGCGCCGCTACGAGGTGCGCGTGGTGCCCCAGCCCGGCGAGTTTACGGCCTTAAACAACAGCCGCCCGGCCTTCGTGGAAATAGTAAAAGGTAAGCTGCGCGTACTGCTGGCCGGGGCCGCCCCCCACCCCGACCTCAAGGCCCTGCGGGCCGCGCTGCAAACCAACGGCAACTTCGAACTGACCCTGGCCGTGTCCGGCGTGGCCCCGCTCAAGCCAGGAGCTGATTTCGACATGGCCATTCTGCACCAAATTCCAGCCCAAGGCGGACTGGGCAACGACATTCTGGCCCAGGTGCAGGCCCGGCACGTGCCGGTGCTCTACGTTATCGGGGCCCAGTCCGATCTGGCCGCTTACAACCGACTCGGCACGGGCCTCAGCGTCCAGCCTCGAGGAGTCCAAACCGACGAGGTGACGCCGCTGCCCAACCCGGGCTTTACCCGCTTCGCCACCGACGACGAAGCCACCCGGCGCTTTACTCAATACCCGCCTGTGGCGGTGCCTTTCGGTGATTTGCGCCTGGGCCCCAGGGCCGAAGCCGCGCTGTGGCAACAGGTGGGCCGGGTGGCCACCCAGCGACCGCTGCTAGTGTTTGGGGGCCCTGCCGAGGCCCGCCGCGCCACTTTACTTACCGACGGCGGCTGGCAGTGGCGCTTGAGCGAGGCCGTGGCCCACGACGGCCGCCCCGAGGCGTACGACCGCCTCATAGTGCGCACCGTGCAGTTCCTTACCCAAAACTCCCGCAAAAAGCGCCTCGACGCTTACCCTACCCAGGATGCCTTCGGCACCCAAGACGATGTAACGCTGGCCACCGAAACCTATGACGCCGTATTTGAACGGATTTACGACCAGAAAATCGACCTCACCCTCACCAGCGACAGCCAGCGCGTGCGCCGCTTCGCCTTCAGCAATTCTCCCGACGGCGCGCCCCTGCACCTAGGGGCCCTGCCGGCCGGCCGCTACCGTGACCAGGCCCGCGCTACCCTCGGCGGCCAGGCCCAGCAGGACGCCGGCGAGCTGCTTGTGCAAAACCAGTCCCTCGAAGCCCTCGAATCGAAGGCTAACCCCAACTTGCTGGCCCAGCTGGCCCGCCGTAGCGGCCAGCGACTCTACTACCCCGCGCAATTTGGGAAGCTGACACAGGATATATTAAAAGCCAGTTACAAACCCATCATTTCCAACGATGAAGACCTGAAAGATTTAATTAATCTGAAGTGGATTTTCTTCGTGGTTCTGGCCTTCCTCACGACGGAATGGGCGGTTCGGAAATATTCGGGTTCAGTTTGAGGCAACTCTACAAACAACGAACTATTAGTTAATCCTTGCGCTACCTCATCCTCAACAAGCCTTACGAAGTGCTCACCCAATTCACGGACGAGCACGGCCGGGCTACGCTCAAGGATTTCGTACCGGTGCCCGGCGTTTATCCCATTGGGCGGCTCGATTTTGATAGCGAGGGCTTGCTGCTGCTCACCGATGACAAAACGCTACAGCACCGCCTCAGCGACCCGCGCTACAAGGTACCCAAAACCTACTGGGCCCAGGTAGAAGGCCAGCCTACCGACAACGCCTTGCAGCAGTTGCGCCAGGGCGTCCAAATTAAGGAGGGCCTGACGTCCCCCGGTGAGGCCGCTGTTTTGGCCGAGCCGGCGGATTTATGGCCCCGCACGCCTGGTATTCGCTACCGGGCCAGCATTCCAACCGGCTGGTTAGAACTCCGTATTTCGCAGGGCATGAACCGGCAGGTGCGCAAGATGTGCGCCGCTGTGGGCCTGCCCTGCCTGCGGCTAGTACGCGCCGGCTTGGCGGATCTCACCCTGGCCGGCCTCGCTCCCGGCCAATGGCGTGAGCTCACGGCCGACGAGGTGCAGCAGTTGCGCCAGGCCGCGCGCAAGTTCTAACATATTGGTGCCGGCCCGGCGGTAGGACCGCAGTAAGCACGCGGTTTTTGGGGCCCCCAAAATAAGTTGGCGCACCGCTGACGGGCTGGCAGAGAACCCGTTTTACTGTTGTTAGGACGGAGCCAACGAGTCTGGCTTGCCGGGCGTATGGCGGCTTTCGGTGACAATCTGTCACCAAAACAGGGCTGGTACGTAGCTTGTGAAAGACGGTTGGCGGCCTTCAGGCTGCTTTTCTACCGACACCATTCAACTTAACTAGCACACCCCGCTCATGGGAAAAATCATCGGCATCGACCTCGGCACCACCAACTCCTGCGTGGCCGTGATGGAAGGCAACGAACCCGTCGTCATCCCCAACTCCGAAGGCCGCCGCACCACGCCGTCGATCGTCGCGTTTCTCGACAACGGCAAGGGCGAGCGCAAGGTGGGCGACCCGGCGAAACGCCAGGCCGTTACCAACCCCAAGAATACCATCGCCAGCATCAAGCGCTTTATGGGCCGTAACTTTTCGGAGGTAACAGCCGAGAGTAAGTACGTGGCCTATGACTTGACGCCTGGCTCCAACAACACCGTGGCCGTGAGAATCGGCGACCGTAACTACACGCCGCAAGAAATTTCGGCCATGGTGCTGCAAAAAATGAAGCAGACGGCGGAGGATTACCTTGGCCAGCCCGTTACGGAAGCCGTTATCACGGTGCCGGCCTACTTCAATGATGCCCAGCGCCAGGCCACCAAGGAAGCTGGGGCCATCGCTGGCCTCGACGTGAAGCGCATTATCAACGAGCCCACGGCAGCAGCCCTGGCTTACGGCTTGGATAAGAAGCACAAAGACCAGAAAATTGCCGTGTACGACTTAGGCGGCGGCACTTTTGATATTTCCATCCTCGAGCTCGGCGATGGCGTGTTTGAAGTGTTGAGCACCAACGGCGACACCCACCTCGGCGGCGATGACTTCGACCAAGTCATTATCAACTTCTTGGCCGACCAGTTTAAAGCCGACAACGAAGGCCTTGACCTGCGCAACGATGCCATGGCCCTCCAGCGCTTGAAAGAAGCTGCGGAAAAAGCCAAAGTGGAGCTTTCTAGCTCGACCGAAACCGAAATCAACCTGCCATACATCACGGCCACGGCCAGCGGCCCCAAACACTTGGTGGTGAAGCTGAGCCGCGCCAAGTTCGAGCAGCTCGCCGACGACCTCGTGCGCCGCTCGATGGAGCCTTGCAAAAAAGCTCTGCAAGACGCCGGCTTGTCGACTTCCGACATCAACGAGGTGATTCTCGTGGGCGGCTCAACCCGCATTCCGCGCATCCAGGAGGAAGTGGAGAAGTTCTTCGGCAAGAAGCCCAGCAAAGGCGTGAACCCCGACGAAGTGGTGGCCATCGGCGCTGCTATTCAAGGCGGTGTGCTGACGGGCGAGGTAAAAGACGTGCTATTGCTTGACGTGACTCCGCTCTCGCTGGGCATTGAAACGATGGGTGGCGTGATGACCAAGCTCATTGAAAGCAACACGACCATTCCAACCAAAAAATCGGAGACGTTTTCGACGGCGTCCGACTCGCAACCTTCGGTGGAAATCCACGTGCTGCAAGGCGAGCGGCCCCTGGCCAACCAAAACCGCACCATCGGCAAGTTTCACCTTGACAGCATCCCGCCGGCCCCCCGCGGCGTGCCACAGATTGAAGTGACGTTTGACATCGACGCCAACGGCATCCTGCACGTGACTGCCAAAGACAAGGGCACCGGTAAGGAGCAGAAAATCCGCATCGAAGCCAGCAGCGGTCTTTCGGAGCAAGACATCGAGCGGATGCGCCAGGAAGCGGCTACCAACGCCGATGCCGACAAGGCCGAAGCTGAGCGCATCAGTAAGATGAACGCTGCTGACTCTCAGATTTTCCAAACTGAAAAGCAGCTCAAAGAATACGGCGACAAGCTGACCGGCGGCAACAAGACCGCCGTGGAAGGGGCCCTCGCGGACCTCAAAAAAGCTCACGAGAGTAAAGATCTTGGCGCGATTGACTCGGCCATGACGGCCATCAACGCCGCTTGGCAGGCCGCCTCGCAAGAGATGTATGCCGCGGCCGGGGCTGATGGCGCCGGGGCCGGCCAAGGTTTCCCTGGTGGAGGCAACGGCCAGCCGCAGGGCGGTAACGGCCAGCCCGCCGCCGACCACGTAACCGACGTGGACTACGAGGAAGTTGACGGTAAATAAATCGTTGATTCCGGCTAGTCAGGCTGATTTCATTGATTTTGTTAATTTGATAAAAAGGCCGGAAGCAATGCGCTTCTGGCCTTTTTCGTGTAATTGAGAGTCATTCGGTGCGTCTGATCAGGAAACCATCGACTATGGTTTCCATGCCTAGCTTGGGGTAATAATCCATGGCGTCGGGGGCGGCGCGCAACAGGAGGGTGCTGCCGGGACCCGCCTTTTCTTTAGTGAGAGCCAGCAGCTTTCTACCGATACCGTGGCGCTGGTATTCCGCGTGCACGGCCAAATCGGCCAAGTAGCAGCAAAAACAAAAGTCCGTCAGCGCGCGGGCGACGCCGACGAGTCGGGGGCCATCCCAGGCCGAGGCGATGAGGTTGCTGTTTGCGTACATCTGCGCAATGCGACTTTCATCCGACGTGGGACGCTCTAGACCGGCGCTTCGGTACAATTCGATTATCTCCTCGGGAGTCGGTATCCGGTCGGTATGGTAGGCGATAGGCATGAGCGGTGGGTCAGTGAAGTTTTACTTGAGATTTATTCTACGGGAAATTGCGCCGCGTATTGGTCGCATTGCCCCACTCGGTTTCCAATCACCGCGGCAACGATGCGTACTTTGCCTGGGGCCCCGTTCGTCGCAGCGGGTTTTTTCTCGTCGTTCCGCATGGATTCTTTTCTTGCTTACCAGGATTTTCCGTCGCCGGAAGTGGCCCAGCCGCTGCTGGATTTGCTGCGGCAGCACGGCGTTGCGTTTGAAACCAATTACGAGCCGGCCCGCTTCAGCGCCGTGTTTGGCAAAACCACCACTCCACATTTCGTAGTGCGGCTGCACGCGGCGGATTTCGAGCCCGTGCGGCAATTAGAAGAAACCGCGAACGTGCGCCTGCTGGCCCAGTTGCCGTCGGATCATTACCTATTTGGCTTCAGCGACGAAGAATTGATGGAACTGCTGGCGCGGCCCGACGAATGGAACGGCCTCGACGTGGCCCTGGCCAGCCGGCTGTTGCGCGAGCGGGGCCACGACGTGTCGCCCGAAGCCGTGCAGCAGCTGCGCCAGCGCCGCGTCGCCGAACTCGCCCGTCCAGCCGACTCGTCTGGGGCTTGGATAGCGGCCGGCTACGGGTTTGCGCTGCTGGGGGGCCTGGTGGGATTGTTCATCGGTCTGCACCTGTTTTCGCACCAAAAAATCCTCCCCGATGGCCGCCGGGTACCCGCATTCTCGGCCGCCGACCGGCGCCACGGGCGGCGCATCTTCGCGCTGAGCTTGGCCAGCGTACTGCTCTGGACGGGAATACAGGTCGCGTACGGCCCCCTCCAGTCGTGGTGATTCAGGCGGGGTTTTCGCGAACATCGGCCAAGCCTTCCTTGATTTTTACGCGCGTCTCCAACCGGTCCTCGGCGTCGAGTACTTCCAGCTCGGCGCTCTGCTCGCGCCAGCCTTCGGGCTCGTAGCTGAGGCGGATGTAGATGGGGAAGTGGTCGGAGCCCATGTACGTGAGGCGCTCCAGGTGCTGCAGGCGGAAGTGGGCCGAGTGAAACACATGGTCGAGGGGCCAGCGCAGCAGCCGGTAATTGGCGTGAAACGTGGGCAGTAGGCCCCGCCCGATGCGCGGGTCGAGCAGCCGCGACTGCCGCCGGAACAGTTCCGAGGTGTGCGACCACGCCACGTCGTTGAGGTCGCCGGCGACGACGGTGGGACCGTCGTGATGCTGGATGGCGCGGCCCACCACCAACAGCTCAGCGTCGCGGCGTACACTGCTCTTAGCCTCGGCGGGGGCCGGTGGGCGCGGGTGCAGGAAATGCAGGTTCACAGGCACCCCATTAGGCAGCAGCACCTGCCCGTGAAACGACGGAATGTCAGCCTCCAGCAAGTAACGGATTTCGGCCTGGGGCAGCGGCAGGCGCGAAAATACCAGCATCCCATAGGTATTGGGCAACGGGGCGTGGCAGGTGTAAGGGTGGGTGAGCTCAATACTTTTGAGCTGCGCCAGCCACCAAGCGTCGGTTTCGATGGCCAGCACCACGTCGGGCTGCCGCAGCCGGATGTGGCCTAGGATGCGCGCCGCGTCGCGGTTGTACATCAGCACGTTGGTTACCAGCAGGCTGAAGTGGTGGTCCGCGTCGCCGGGCGGGCGGGCGGCGTCGGCCACCTGCTTGTGATGCAGCGGCGTGTAGGGCCACACGCGACGGACCTGGTAGCCCATTGCCGCCGCCAGGCCCCCCGCAAACACCACCTGCCATGGCCCCGGTAGCGGCGGCAGCAGCAGGGCCCCAACCAAGCTCGCGGCCAGTCCGGCCACGATTTGCAGGCGCGGAAAATCAAACACCCGCACCCACCACGCCGTTTGGCGCAGCAGCGGCAAACAAGTGGCCAGCAGGGACGATGCGCCGAGTAGCCACGTAAGCCACTGCGCCAGGGTAAGCAAAAACGTCATTGGGGCCGCAACTTACGCCGGGCAGCCCAACCGTGGCCGAGGCGGACTGCTACCTTTGGGACATGGAAATCCTGCTGGCCACGTTCACTACCTTGTTTTCGATTGTCAACCCCTTCGGGGCCATGCCGGTTTTCCTCACGCTCACCAGCGACGACAGCGCCTCGGACCGCCTCCACACGGCCCTGCGCGCCTGCCTCTACATGGTGGCCATCCTGAGCGTGGCTTACCTGGGTGGGCAGTACATCCTCAACTTTTTCGGCATTAACATCCAGCATTTGCGCATTGCGGGCGGTATTCTGCTCATGCGCTCGGCCTTCGACCTGCTCACACCCGGGGCCAACCGCGACCGGGTAGGCCCCGACGCCCTCGAAGAAAGCAAGCTCAAGGACGACGTCAGCTTCACGCCGCTGGCCATGCCCATGCTGTCGGGGCCCGGCTCGATGGCCATCTGCATTGGCCTCATCCGCCCCACCTACGCCGACAAGGCCCTGACGCTCGCCGGCTTTGCGCTGGTGGCCTTGGCCAGCTTCGTGGTACTGGCTTCGTCGCTGCGCCTCACGCGCCTGCTGGGCCGGCCAGGCATGGCGGCGCTGGCGCGGATCATGGGTTTTATCACGCTGGCGATTGGGGTGAATTTTCTTGCCACGGCTATCGGGGCCCTGTTTCCCGGGTTGACAAAATGATTATTAGTAAACCAAGGAATGGAGAGATGACCAGTGTTACGGCTGGTGAAAATTCTTGTTCGCGCATCGTAAGGATGGACTCAGCCGCTTACGGACGATTCAGCTGCGAGGTCTTGTAAGACAGTGCCACTCAACCCGTAGTCTATCCACACCGGATTAGGCTGCGCACCCAGCCGCTCGTAAAAACGGCGACCTGCGGTGTTCCATTCTGCCACGGCCCAGCGCACCGCGCCACAGCCATGGGCCACGGCAGCGCGGGCGGCGGTTTGCATCAAGGCTTCGCCCATGCCCTGCCCGCGCGCACTTGGCTCCACAAACAACTCTTTGATGAAAAGTGTGGGCGTAGCCGTAGCGGTAAAGGGAATGAAGTAGTACACCAACATTCCACGCAAAGAAGCGTCCTGGCGGGCCACCAGGCAATAAAAATCGGGCGGGTTGCTGGCAAAGCCCTGCCGCCGTAATACTTCCTCTGTAATGGCAAAGCTGGCGCGGTAGTGTTCAAAGTCGGCCAGGGCCGTCATCAGCAGCAACAACTGCGGAATATCGGGCGCGGTGGCGAGCTCGATGCGAAAACTTGGTTGGTTGGGCTTCATGCAACAAAGATGAGCCCCCGACCCGAACCCGGCAGAAACCGCACCGGCAACAAGCGTACTTTTGCGCCCGACTTATGACGAAGAACGACCTTTTCCTCCGCGCCGCCCGCGGCGAAGCCACCGAACGGACGCCCGTGTGGCTCATGCGCCAAGCCGGCCGCATCCTGCCCGAGTACCGGGCCCTGCGCGCCCGCCTCTCCGGCTTTAAAGAGCTGGTGGAAACCCCCGCGCTGGCCGCCGAGGTCACCCTCCAGCCCGTTGATGCGCTCGACGTGGACGCGGCCATCATCTTCTCCGACATCCTGGTGGTGCCCGACGCCATGGGCCTGCCCTACGAGATGGTGGAGGCCCGGGGGCCCCTGTTTCCCAACGTTATCAAGTCGGCCGCCGACGTGGACAAGCTCCGCGTGGCCGACCCCGAGGAAAGCCTGGGCTACGTGCTGGAGGCCCTGCGCATCACGAAAAAAGCCCTGAACGGACGGGTGCCGCTCATTGGTTTCGCCGGGGCCCCCTGGACGATTCTGGCCTACATGGTGGAGGGCCACGGCTCCAAAACTTTCAGCAAAGCCCGCCGGATGCTGTACCAAGAACCCGCCCTCGCCCACCGGCTGCTCGACAAGATTACCGCCACCACCATCGCCTACCTGCAAGCCCAGGTAGCGGCCGGGGCCCAGGTGGTGCAGGTGTTCGATTCCTGGGCGGGCATCCTGCCGCCGGCGCACTACGCCGAATTTTCGACCCGCTACATTGGCCAGATTTGCGCGGTGCTAGCCCCGCTGGTGCCCGTCACGGTATTTGCCAAAGGCGCGTGGTGGGCCGTGGAAGATTTTGCCGCCATGCCCTGCCGCACCATCGGCCTCGATTGGACCGAAAATCCCGCCGCGGTGCGTCGCGTTGTCGGCGACAAAACCCTGCAAGGCAACCTCGATCCTTGCGCCCTCTACGGCACCCGCGAACAGGTAAAGGCCGCCACCCAGGCCATGTTGCGCCAATTCGCCGGGGGGCCCCACATCGCCAACCTCGGCCACGGCGTCTACCCCGACACCGACCCGGATAATGTGCGCGTATTCGTGGACACGGTGAAAGAGTGGGTGCCGGGTGACAAATAACACCGCGGGTGGTAGCCCCATGTTTTGACGGGAAATATTAGCCTTTGGCAACAAATCGCCTTTGGAATTGCCTGATTAAATATAAATCCCGGAACGTATGGGCTTGCTACGCACGCTGTCGCTGCCGTCTAAATTCCAATTCCTAGAGCGCTTTTATGCCGACAGGCCCTTTCGTCTGTTAGACATTGGTGCGGGTAACCATTCTGCCTCAAACACTAAAAAATGGTTTCCAGCCTGTCAATATTATGGGGTAGATTTAGACAAACATTATAATAATAATGAGAATGATTTTCGGCTAATGAAAGCATTCTACGAGATGAACCTGGAAACACTCGATTTCCAGATAATTCCTGATAATTATTTCGACTTCATCATGATGTCGCACGTCGTAGAGCATTTAAAAAATGGTGATGCGGTAATTGCAGGCCTACTGCCTAAACTCAGAAAAGGGGGCCTGATATACGTGGAATTCCCAAGTCTCAACTCCACAACCTTGCCTAGGATGAAAGGCACGTTGAATTTCTTTGATGACGATACCCATGTGCGCATTTATTCGCTGCAAGAAATTTACAATTTATTCATGCGCCACAATTATCGGGTAGTGGCTGGAGGTGTGCTCCAGCGCTGGCACAACATTGCCTTAATTCCCTTAAAGATTCCGCATAATTTATTTAAATATGGGAGAATAGTGCCCAGCATATTCTGGGATTTATTAGGCTTCGCCGAATACGTTCTTGCGGAAAAACGCTTTTAGTTTTTAGTCCGCGTTTCTGCTCCTACCCAATTTGTAACTGCGCCAGTACAACGTCTGCTTTATTTCGTTAACCTTGACCGAGGCACACGCGAAACTTAATAACTGTACCGCTCAATAAGTCCGTGTGGAGTCCAAAAACAGCAACGGGGCCCTACTCGCCGAAGATGAATCGGTTACACTCATTAAAGACCTGGCGGTGGTCTAATTTAAGGTGGTATTATATCTGTCAATTACAATTTTAATCCGGGCCGTGTGCATACTCAGCGACTTACTGAAGGAGCAGGATTTCCGCACGAGTACGCCACCGCGCTGGCGCAGCGAACAGGTGAGGGCTTCCACCATACTTGTTCCGCCGCTCCCCTTGGGGCAGCGGCGATGGTGCCAGCGGGGCAACACGCTCACATAGGCCTC
>JANPOR010000272.1:0-2616 GCA_031428075.1 Hymenobacter sp.
AAATAATTTATAAAAATAAATTATAAATCGAAAACGAGATGGGTCAGATCTGAAGGCTCATTAATCCTAATTCCGGCGTCTCCGGCTTTTACCCGGCTTGAGCCGTCTCACGCGTTTTCCACAGGGCCCTTTTACGCCCATAACCCACCAGGGCCCACCGCAGAAAATACCGCATTAGGATGCAGCTTCTGGCGCAATCCTTGTTACCAGCTTTCCGGCAAATGGCTGGGAGCAAACCCCTGCCTTCATCAAGAAACCTCCCATTCGCACGTTAGCTTTGGTCCCGTTGCCGGGTCCGGCGGCGCTCCTCCTGCTTTCCCCATCCGGCCGTGGTGCCCGGCCGCCCCGGCCCGCACCCGTCCCCGTGCCCCGATGATTGACTACACCGAACCGCTGCTTTCGCCGCCCCCCGCCAACCCTGCCAGCAAGGCGCCCGAATTCGAGTTGATTTTTCAGAAGAAGGAAAAACTGATGGCGGGCTACCTAGCGGCCTTCGCGGTGGTGTACTACCGCCACCAGGCCGAGCGCGCCCCGGCGCAGCTGCAAGCCACCCTGCGCATCGAAAACGAAACGCTGGCCTTTCCCCCCGCCGTCGTGACGCTGGGCCTGCACGACACCCTCACGCTCGCCGAAGTAGAGGCCGAAGCCACCGCCCAACTGGCCCTAGCCCTGGCCGGCGTGGCCGAAGAGCTGGGGGCCGACATCGTGCGCGGCCGCATCTCCTTTCCCGCCCCAGAAGCCCAATCGCCCGACCAAACCTGGTGCGTGACGCTGGCCTTCGAGCAGCCCGAAACGGTGGCCGTAGGCTTCGTCTGCGCCGAGGCCGCGGGCGGCCTGCGCGTCGAGCCCTTCATGCCGGCCCACGTGCAAAGCGTATTCGGCCAATTGGGTACGGCCCCGGGGGCCACGGTGGGGCACGTCATGTTCTTGGTCCCCGACGAGCTGGCACAGCTGCGGCAGTTTGCCACCGGGCCCCAGCACGTGGCCGAGGGCGGCCCTCAGCTACTGCACCAATTACTCGAGGAAACCGCCCGCACCTACCCCAACCACACCGCCGTGCAATGGGCCGGCCGCGCCGTGCCCTACTACGAGCTGAACGCTCTGGCCGATACGTTGGCCGCACGCCTGCAAGCGGCCGGCGTGCGGGCCGGCGACTTCGTGGGTCTGCTCATGAGCAAGTCTGTCGAGTTGTACGCCGGCATGCTGGCAGTGCTCAAGGCCGGGGCCGCCTACGTGCCGCTCGACCTTTCCTACCCCGCCGACCGCGTCACGTTCATCCTCAACGACTGCGGGGCCCGGGCCCTGCTCGTCAACGCCGACGCGCCCGCCTACCTCGCCGCCTGGCATGGTCAGGTACTGGATCTAACGGTTCCGACCCCGGCGCCGGCCGTGCCGCTGGGATCCGTGGCGCTGGGCCCCGAATCGATTGCCTACGTCATCTACACCTCGGGCACCACCGGGCTGCCCAAGGGCGTGCTCATCCCGCACCGCAGCATCTGCCACCTAGCGCGAGCCGAGCAGACGCTGTTCCAGGCCACGCCGCAGGACCGCGTGGTGCAGGGCTTTTCGGTGGCGTTCGATGCCTCGCTAGAAGAAATGTGGCTGGCCTGGGCCGCCGGGGCCACCCTAGTGCCCGTGCCGGAAGACACCATGAAGGCCCCCGACGCCCTGCCGGGCTTCCTGACAGAAAACCAAGTGACGGTGTTTTCCACGGTGCCCACGCTGCTCTCGCTATTGGACGCCGCCGTGCCCAGCCTGCGCCTGCTCATCCTCGGCGGCGAGGTATGCCCGCCCGAGCTGCTGGCCAAGTGGGCCAGCCGCCAGTGCCGGGTCGTGAATACTTACGGCCCCACCGAAGCCACCGTGGTAGCCACGGCGGTCGACTTCGTGCCCGGCCATAAGCTCACCATCGGACGGCCCATCGCCGGCTACGAAGCCCTGTTGCTCGACCACCTCGGCCAACTCGTGCCGCTGGGCGCGGCTGGCGAGCTGTGCATCGGGGGGCCCGCGCTGGCCGCCGGCTACCTCCACCGTCCCGAACTGACGGCCGCTAAATTCAACACCGTGGCCGGGCTGGCCACCGGCTTCAGCGGCCGCTTATACCGCACCGGCGATTTGGCCCGCTTCGAACCCGACGGCAACATCGACTTTCTGGGGCGGATTGATACACAGGTGAAAATTCGGGGCTTCCGCGTCGAGCTGGCCGAGATTGAATCGCTGCTTTTGCAGTGGCCTGGCATCCGCAATGCCGCCGTGGCCCTGAAAAGCGGGGCCGATGGCGTGCAGTCGCTCATCGCTTACCTCATCCTGGACGCCGAAAACCCGCTGCTCGACGCCAAAGCTCTGCGGGCGTATTTACGCGAGCGCTTGGCGCCCTATATGTTACCGGCGGCGCTGGTGCCCCTAGCCACCTTTCCGTTGCTCACCAGCGGGAAGGTTGACCGCAAGGCCCTCCCCTATCCGGTGAGCGGCGATACACCGCCCTCCCGCGAGCTTGCCCTGCCCCGCACGCCCACCGAAGCCACCATCTACGCCGCCTGGCAAAAGCGCTTCGACACAGCCGACCTCTCAATTACCGACGATTTTTTCGACATCGGCGGTAACTCGCTGCTGGCC
>JANPOR010000273.1:0-6315 GCA_031428075.1 Hymenobacter sp.
CTTGAAATCGGGCTGCGCAATAACGTCAATGATGTTCTCGCCTGCGGCTATTAATTTTCCGCGTAGTTCAGCGGGCACAAACACGGGCGTTTCGGCCACCCGAAAATCGAGTTGGCCGGGCAGTTGTTGTTCAATGTCGGTTAGCATTTCCCGGTACTTATCCGGCGTAAACGCAGCATTAAATACCTGGCGATAAACGGGGATCATAAATAGACAAGGACCTAAAAAATGACCGGTAATTAATTAGCTGATAGACACTAATGCGGGCATTAGTTGGGCCACTGCCAAGCGTAGAAACGTGGGTACAACGATGCCTTCGGTCAACCCTATGGCGGTAGGGTCGGCAAGCAAGCGTACCATCTCGTCGTATTTATCTTCGCCGTAAGCAGTAATTACTTGCTGCTTGCGCTTGTCGGTGCGCATGTAGCGTAACATGCCTTCGCTGTCGGCCTCGGGGTGGAATTGGGTGCCGAGTACTTCCGGCGAAAAGCGGATGGCCATCACGGCGCGGGTCAGGGCCACGTGGGGCCGCTTTTTCTCAAGGCACAGAATTTCTGCGCCCAGCACCGCCAATTGGTCGAGGTCGGGATGGGTAAGCTGGTAGTCGCGCGAGTCGACGGCGAAAAAAGGCTCCGGTAGGGCATACAGCACTGGGTCGGCGTAGCCGGCTTGGGTTAGATGTACGGGCATTACGCCAAATGAGGTGGACTTGCGCTTGCTCAGCTTTCCGAGGCCTAAGTGGCGACTCACGAGCTGAAACGAGTGACAAATCAGTAGCAAATGCTTTTTTGGGGCCCGTGACTGGTTGTGCGCAAACAACTCGTCGATGAACCGAAAATAAGACATCTCCCAGGCTTCGGTTGAGGCCAGTGGGCTGCCGGGGCCCCCGGAGGAAATAAACACGTCAAAATCGGCGAGGCAAGGCAAAAGATTTTGTCCTCGCACGTCGAAGGTTTCAATAGCGAAGTGGACGCCGTTGTCGGCCTCGGCGCGGCGGATGAGTTGGCGAATGCAGCGCATGCCCTCGTTGGCCACGCCCATATACATATCTAAAATAGCTAAACGGATGGCAGTCATCTAAAAAACGAATGGGTAAATGGGTGATTGATAACAGCAAAGTAGGTAGGAAAACAGAAACGCCAACCATACGGCTGGCGTTCTGGGCCTTCAAAGCTAGGCCCTGCGAGCCATACGTTCATAAGCCGTGTGCCGTTTCAGAAAGTATATAATCGACTACCTTGGTCAGGTCGCCGGTTTCGCGGAATACTGCCAGCTGGCGGTCGGCGCCGGTGCCCATCTCCAGCATTTTCAGCACGTATTCCACTTCGTGGCGGCTGCCTAGCTCATCGAGCACGTCGTCGACGAAATCGAGCAACTCCAGAATCAGCGTCCGGGTGGGTACTTCCTGCTGCTTGCCAAAGTCAATCATGTGACCGTCGATGCCGTAGCGTGCCGCCCGCCACTTGTTCTCCTTGATGAGCGCGCTGCGGTAGAGGCGGAAACTGATGTTCTGACACTTGAGTTTGTAGATTTTCGCCACCAACGCCTGCATCACGGCGGCTACGGCAATGGTTTCGTCGGGGCGCATCATCATGTCGCAGATGCGGTATTCAACGGTGTCGAAGAACGGATGCAGGCGCAAATCCCACCAGATTTTTTTGCCGTTGTCGATGCAGCCGGTTCTCACCAGCAGCTGCACGAACTCGTCATAGTCGCTGGCGCTGGTGAAGTACCCTGGAATGCCAGTGCGCGGAAACCGCTCAAACACCTTGGTGCGAAACGACTTGTAGCCCGTCTCGCGCCCCTCCCAAAACGGTGAGTTGGTGCTTAGTGCAAACAAGTGGGGCAAAAAATAGCGCAGCGTATTCATCATGTACACGCCGACGTCGCGGTTTTCGATGCCGACATGTACATGCATGCCGAACACGAGGTTGGAACGGGCGGCTTCCTGCAACTCCTCCACAATCTTGTCGTATCGGGCGTCGGGCGTAATGGACTGGTCTTGCCAGCGCGAAAACGGGTGGGTGCCAGCTGCTGCAATTTTCAGCCCCACATTGTCCGCCAGTTCAATTACTTGGCGGCGTAGGTGGAGCACGTCGATGCGGGCCTCGTCAATATTTTGGCAAATGTTGGTGCCGACCTCCACCACAGCCTGGTGCATCTCAGCCTTCACCTGCTCGTGGAGGGTCACCCGGCCGCCCTCCACAATTTTAGACATATGCGAGCGCAGTTCCCGCGTGTGGGGGTCAATGGTTTGGAATTCTTCCTCGATGCCGAGGGTGAATAGGGGCAGGGGCATGGCGGCAGGGGGGTGGAAGGAAGAAACGGATCGGAGCAGCGCGGATTATTTACTCGGACTTTGTTGGCGCTGGTTTTTTGGCGGCCGAGGCCTTGGGGGCAGCAGGTTTTTTGACTGGGGCCGCCTTGGGGGCCCCGGAGGCTTTGGGGGCCGCGGCTCCTCTGGGAGCGGCGGGTTTCTCGCCCACGGTAAACTCGGTGGCTCCTCCGGTGGCGCGGTGCGGGTGCACGAAAGTGCCCCAGGTGAGGTTGTCCCGGCCCGCTTTTTGGGTTTGGGCGCGGGCGATAGCCATGTTGGCGGCGGCTTCAACCACCCACTCAAAATTCTTTTCGCCCACCGATTTGATATCGGCATCGGGGGCCGGGTTGCCGAAGTCGATGGCCAGTGGAATGCCGTCGCGCACGGCAAATTCCACAGTATTGAAATCGTAGCCCAGGCCTTCGTTCAGCTTCAGCACGTACTCTTTCATGGTGGCCACCAGCTTCTCGCCGGCCTCGCCCGTCGTTTTCATCTCAGTGGCGTAGCGCAGGTGCGGCTCGTTGCGGGGCTCATAAGGCATGATGAGCACTTCCTTCCCGCCGATGCAATAGCAGCGAAAATAATCGGTGAATTCCACCGATTCCTGGAATAGCATCACCAGTTGGCCTGTTTCGTTGTAAGCGCGAAAGAAGTCGTCGGCCGAGTGTAGCTTGTACACGCTTTTCCAGCCGCCGCCCGAGTGGGGTTTCATGTAGGCCGGGAATCCGATGTGTTGAAAGGCCTTATCCCAATCCATCATGGTTAGGTTGCGGAAAGAGTTCTCGCTCGTATCGGCGGGGCGCTCCTTGCTGGGCAGCAGCAGCGTTTTGGGTACCGGAACACCCAAGCGCACGGCCAGGGCATTGTTAAAAAACTTTTCGTCGGCCGACCACCAGAACGGATTGTTAATCACCGCCGTGCCCATTAGAGCGGCATTTTTGAGGTAGGCGCGGTAGAAGGGTACGTCCTGCGAAATGCGGTCAATGATTACCGCGTAGTCGGGGGCCACGTGCTGCTCCACTTCATCAACTTTCACAAACTCGGCGCGGATGTCGGCCGGGGCCTTGGCGTTCACGCGGTCGATAAAAGCCTGCGGAAACGTGTTTTCCTGGCCGAAGAGAATGCCGATTTTTTTCATAAGTTGGTTCTTTATGCTTAGTGTTCAGTGGTTTATTTATCGTGCTAGTCCATTGCTGCTCTGTGCGCTCCGGTTAAGTAAGCGTTGAGCGCCAAGCATTAAATGACGCTCAAGTACTGCGCAAACATCTCACGCCACACCGGCCAGTCGTGGTCACCAAAAGGTTTTACATCAAGGCGGTACGGGATGCCTTTTTCGCTCAGAATCCTGGCCATTTGATAGTTGGATTCTTTGCAGAAATCGTACTCGGCCGTGCCCAAAATGATGTTCATCCACTGGAAATGCTCGTTGTGGGCCCCGGGCATATATTCAGGCGGGTTGTTGTAATACACGTTGTCGTCGTGGTAGCCGTCGAGAAACTGGCGAATGTCAAACGCCGCGCCCATCGTGAAGAGGTGCGCTACTTGGTCAGGGTGGCGGAAGGCGAAGTTGAGCGCATGGTAGCCGCCAAAGCTGCACCCGGCCACGCTAATCTTGTCGACGTGGCATTCCTGACGCAACATGGGCACCAGCTCGTCGCTCAAAAAACGGTCGTAGAATCCGTGGTTTTGCAACCGCACCGCGGGGGGCAGGTGCTTGGCGTACCACGAATACTGATCGATGCTATCGACGCAAAACAGTTTCACGCGGCCGGCTTCCACCAACGGGCGCGCCGCCTCGATGAGGTTGAAGTCACGAGCTTCGTAGTGGCGGCCGCCCGAAGTGGGAAAGATGACCACTGGGTAGCCCCAGGTGCCGAACACGATCATGTCAATGTCTTGGCCCAAGTGGTGCGAGTAAAAACGGCGGTGCTGTTCGTGCAAAATGGGGGCGGGAAAGGAGTGAAACCAGGCCGTTGGGGCAAAGCGGTGCGGCAAACTAATAAAAAAATTGTTAGACGCTGGTACTTTAGAAATAAAATAATATGTTTTCGGCCCGGCCTCGGCCCCGCGCATTGTACGGCAAGTGCCGGGACCGCCGTTACTTTGCCGAATGGTTTTGGTGAATGCAGACGCGGCGGTACTGGCCGTGCGGCAGCGCGAGGAAGTGCTGGCTTCGAAATTTTTAGGCCGCCCGGTGGCGGTGAGCGTGCTGCTGCCTCCCGGCCACGACGCGGCCCGCCCCGCGCCTTACCCCGTCCTCTACCTCAACGATGGGCAGGACTTGCCTCGTTTGCACTTGCGCGCCACCTTGGCGGCGCTGTGGGCTAAGCAGGCCCTTTGCCCGTTCGTGGTGGTGGCCCCCCACGCTAACGAGCAGCGCCTGCACGAGTACGGCATCGCCGGCCGGCCCGACTACAACGGCCGCGGCAACCGCGCCGGGGCCTACACCAACTTCGTGCTGGGCGAGCTGCTGCCCTGGGCCCAGCGGCGGTACCGCGCCACCGCCAGCCCCGCCGACGCGGTATTTGCCGGGTTTTCGCTAGGGGGGCTCATGGCTTTCGATGCCGTATGGCACCACCCCGAGGCGTTTGCGCGGGCGGGGGTGTTCTCTGGTGCCTTCTGGTGGCGCGGGCGGGCCGTGGGGGCCGGTTACACGCCCGCCGACCGCCTGATGCACCAGCAGGTGCAGGCGCGTCCGGTCCACGCCGACCACGCTTTCTGGTTGCAAACCGGCACCCTCGACGAGCGCAACGACCGCAACGAAAACGGTGTCATCGACGCTATTGAGGACTGCCTGGATTTAGTGGACGCCCTGCGCGCCCAAGGTCTCGACGCGGCGCGCCAGCTGCGCTACGTACAAGTTGAAGGCGGCCACCACCACCCCGAAACCTGGGGCCGGGCGATGCCCGATTTTCTCGGGTGGGCCTTTGGAGCCGCCGCCACCGTGGCCGCGCTGCCGTCGCCGCTGCCTGTAGTGCGCCTGCACCTCGACCCGCACCTAGCCCCCGCGCTGGCCACAACTTCCACCGTTGCTTCGGTGCCAGCCTCTGCCAACCTACTGCTGCTCACCCATTACGCAGCCGGCGACGCCCAAAACACCCATTCATTTGTTCACGGGCCGATCGCAGTCGCCCTCTTTGCCATCAATATGTTCACTGCCCGTCCCGTATCCGGCGACTACATGCCGTATTATCAAGGCTACATCGACCAAATCCCCGCCGGTGCCGATCCGGTCCGGGCCCTGCGCGAGCAGCCGGTCGAAGTGCAGGCCGCATTTGGCCCGCTCAGCGAAGCCCAAGCCCTCACAGCGTATGCCCCGGGCAAGTGGACGCCTAAAGAGCTATTGCTTCATCAGATTGATACAGAGCGTATTTTTGCCTATAGGGCCCTGCGTTTTGCACGCGCCGATGCGCAATCGCTACCGGGCTTCGAGCAAGACGACTACGTGGTCCACAGCGCGGCTAACGCCCGGACGATGGCTAGCTTGCTGGCCGAGTACGCCGCCGTCCGCACGGCCACGCTGGCCTTGTTCGAAACTTTCACCGAGGAGCAGCTCGAACGGCGCGGTACGGCCAGCGGGGGGGACGTCACGGTGCGGGCCCTACTCTACATCCTGTCCGGCCACGAGCGCCACCATCTCAATGTATTCCGCGAGCGGTACGCACCATCTTTATAAATTATAAATTCCAGGGATTTTTTATCTTCGCCCGCACAACACCTGGTCTCGTGCTGCGTTTTCCACCCGCTTTCACCCTTAAACCTTCGTTTCAATCATGGCCAAGAGCACCGATGCCCGCAAAGAGAAAAAGAAAGAGCCCGCCAAAAACATGAAGGAAAAAAAAGCGGAGAAAGACGAGAAGAAGCGCCAGAAAGACATGCGCCAGGAATAATGTTCTGAACCAAGAATTTATTGCGTTCTGGAGACGGATTTCGTTCTATTACCCCGGTCCCAAAAGACAGGCACTGTGATGGATAACAGTGCCTTTGCTTTGGGACCG
>JANPOR010000274.1:0-1538 GCA_031428075.1 Hymenobacter sp.
CCAACTTAAAATCGACGAGCGCAGTGGCTACGAATACTTCCCGCAGGACAAAAACTACCTGTACGAAATAGCGCAGTTTTATCCACGCATGGCTGTCTACTCGGATTTCCAAGGCTGGCAGAACAAGCAGTTTCTGGGCAACGGCGAGTTTGCTCTGCCCTTCGGCGACTACCACGTGAGTATTACGGCCCCGGCCGACCATGTGGTGGGGGCCACCGGTACGCTGCAAAACCCGGCTCAGGTGCTCAGTAGCGTCCAGCAGGCGCGCCTGCGCCAAGCGGTGGGGGCCCGGAAACCGGTGCTCATTGTGAGCCAGGACGAGGCGGTACACAACGAGGGCAGCAAGACCACTCGCACCAAAACCTGGACATTTGCCGCCAAAAACGTGCGCGACTTTGCTTGGTGCAGCTCGCGTAAGTTCATCTGGGACGCTATGGGCATCAAAGAAGAGGGCAAGCCGGTAATGTGCATGAGCTACTATCCGAAGGAAGGCAACCCGCTGTGGGGCAAGTACTCCACTGAAGTTGTGGCCCACACCGTCAAGACGTATTCGAAATTCACTATCCCGTACCAGTACCCAGTCGCCATTTCGGTGCACGGCCCCGTGGGCGGTATGGAGTACCCGATGCTGTGCTTTAACGGCGGGCGGCCAGAGGCCGACGGCACTTACTCAGCCGACCGGAAATACGGGATGATTTCGGTAATTATCCACGAAGTGGGCCACAACTTCTTTCCCATGATCGTGAACTCCGACGAGCGGCAGTGGACGTGGATGGATGAGGGCCTGAACACCTTCTGCCAGTATCTGACCGAGCAGGAATGGGAGCGCGGCTACCCCTCGCGCCGCGGCGAGCCAAAGGACATCGTGGCCTACATGCGGACCGATAAAAGCCTGCAAACGCCGATTATGACCAATTCGGAGTCGGTGCTGCAATTCGGCAACAACGCGTACGGCAAACCCGCCACGGCCCTCAACATTTTGCGGGAGACGGTGATGGGCCGTGAGTTGTTCGACTACGCGTTTAAAACCTACGCCACGCGATGGGCCTACAAGCACCCCACGCCGGCTGATTTTTTTCGCACGATGGAGGACGCCTCGGCCGTGGACCTGGACTGGTTCTGGCGCGGCTGGTTTTATAGCAACGACCGCTGCGACCTGAGCATCGATGCGGTGAAGTACTACAACGTGAACACGTTGAACCCCGCGGTGGAAAATTCCCGTCTGCAAAAGCAGAAGGCTGCGCAGCCGCAAACCGTGTCGCAGCAGCGCAACGCCCAAGATATCAAGCAGACACTAGCAGACGAGAAGCCTGACCTAAAGGACTTTTATAACAGCTACGACCCGCTGGCCGTGACCGACGCCGATCGCCAGCGCTACACCGCCTACACCCAGACCCTGACCCCCGCGCAGCAGCAGCGCCTGAGCGACAACACTAACTTCTATGAGTTGAGCCTGCGCAACGTGGGGGGCCTCGTGATGCCGGTAATCCTGCAATTGACTTATGCCGACGGCAGTCAGGAAATTCGAAACATCCCGG
>JANPOR010000275.1:0-6739 GCA_031428075.1 Hymenobacter sp.
GTTGGGGCCCCAACCGGGCAAAAAAACGGCTGTTGCGTATACCTGCGCCGGTGGCAGTGAATTTATCGGTGGGCACCGTCGTTGGCGGCGTTGCAGGGTACTCAGATAACCTATAAAGGCAAAAAAAAGTTAGCTTAGCGAACAGGTTTAATTGCGGTCCCCGGCAAGAGGGCTAGCGGGTGTCTCTTTACAACAAACGGCTATGATGGCGCTTTTTACAATTTGGCACAAATGGCGGTTGGCTGGGCTTGGGTTCTTCCTGATCCTGGGGGTGCTGCTGCCGGGCACGGCGCGGGCCACCCACCTGCGCGCCGGCAACATTGAGGCAAAGGTGGATACCACGGCCGGGCACAACCCGCGGCGGGTATTCTTCCGGATGATTCTGTATACCGACCTGAAAAGCAGCGTCAGGCAGCCCACGGTCGATATCTATTTTGGCGACGGCACCGTGCAGAAAGGCATTCCGCGCACCACACCCGAAGCCGTTCCGCTCGTTAGAAACCCCGATACCGGGGTGAACGTCTACTTATTCGAGCACACATTTCCAGCTACCAAAACCTACCTTGTCAGCTTCATCGGCGAAAATCGGAACGAAGGAGTACTCAACATGACCAGGTCGGTTGATCAATCCTTTTACATCAGCACCAGCCTCACCATTGATCCCGGCTTGGGCCTCAACCACTCCCCGGTCCTAAAATCTCCCGCCATCGATAAGGCTGGGCAAAACCAAGTATTTCTGCACAATCCGGGGGCCTATGATGCCGACGGCGATTCCTTGGCATTTCGGCTGCGTTCCAGCCAGCAGGCCGCTATACCGGGTAATAACAACACGCCGGTACCGGTGGCTTGCACTGGGTTCATCTCTCCCGAACAGGCGGCCGTGAATGCCAATGCTAAGCAGGTTGCCTACAACGGCGTGCCGGCCGGCCGGCCCGGCGACCCCGCCATTTTCGTGCAGGATGTACACAGCGGCCAGCTCACGTGGAATACACCACTGCAAGTTGGTTTGTACAACGTGGCCTTTGTGGTTGAGGAGTGGCGTCGGAACGAGTTTGGCCCGCGCAAGATTGGAGAGGTAATCCGCGATATGCAGATCATCGTGATTGCTACCAACAACCTGCGGCCCGTGCTGAAAATCCCCAACGACACGTGCGTGGTGGCGGGCACCACTATCAGCCGCAACATCACGGCCACTGACGGCAGCGCGCCCGGCAGCGCCGCCCCCACACCTATCACCCTGACGGCCTTCGCGGGGATTATTCCGCCGGCGACGTTCGTGCAAAGTACTACTGGCCCCCCCACAGCCGTTGCCGTGTTCACTTGGCCAACCGAGTGCAGCAACGTGGCCAAGGAACCGTACTCGGTGGTGTTCAAAGCCCAAGACAGCCCGCCGGTCCCCGAGTCCCCGCTCGTCGATGAGCAGGTGTGGCGTATCACCGTGGTAGGGCCCCCGCCTCAGAACCTGGTGGCCACCCCCGCCGCCAACCAAGTGACGCTGACCTGGAACCGCTATGCGTGCGCCAATGCCAGCTTCATCCGCATCTACCGCAAGGAAGATCATTCGACTTTTGTGCCGGGGCCTTGCGAAACGGGCATCCCGGCGCGGACTGGCTACATCCTCATCGGCTCGGTGCCGGCCAACTTGTCAGCGTTTAAAGATGATAACGGCGGCCAAGGCCTCGAACGGGGCAAAACGTATTGCTACCGCATCTATGCCGATTTTCCGTTGCCTGGGCTCGGGGCCAGCATCGCTTCGGCCGAAGCGTGCGCTACGTTCGGCGGCACGGCGGCCCGCCTCAAAAATGTGGACGTGGACCAGACCAGTACCACCGCCGGTCAGATTACGGTGCGCTGGTCGCCGGCTAAGCTCAGCACTACGCAGCAGCTCAACACCCCCTCGGGCTACCGCCTCGCGCGCGGCGTGGGCCAGGCCCCGGCCGTGTACACGCTGGTGCGCACCACCCCGTTTGCCCTCACCGATTCGGTATTCGTTGACACCAATCTCAATACCGCCGATAACCAGTATAGCTACAAGCTCGATCTGTTTTATGCCTCGGCCGCCGGCAGCACCAATGAAGTAGTGGAGCCGGAGGGCACCGCCAGCAGCGTGCGCACTGCAGCCGTGCCTGACGGCTTGAGTAAAACGGTGGCTATCACCTGGATCTACCAGGTGCCGTGGGACAACACGCCCAAGCCGGTCATCGTGTACCGGCGCGGCGACCCCGGCACCGCCTTCACCCAAGTGGGTACGGCCCCCACCATGACCACCGGCGGCAGCTTCGTCGACAAGGACCCGGCCCTGGTGAAAGGCAATAGATACTGCTACTACGTACTCACGGAAGGTAGCTATGCCCCAACCGGCTACCTCAGCTCGCTGCTGAACAAGAGCCAAGTGCAGTGTGTGACCCTGGTCGACCAGCCTTGCATACCGGTGCTGACGCTGGCCCCCGCCAATTGCGATAGCCTGGCGAATGACACCACCAGCACGCATCGGTACGCCAACGCCTTGCGCTGGACGGCGGGCACCCTGCCCACGGGCTGCGGCGCCACGGCGCGCTATTACCGCATCTTCTACCGCCCTACGCCGGACGGGGCCCTCGTGCTCCTCGACTCGACTGCGTCCATGAGCTACGTGCACCGCAACCTGCCGGCGCTGGCCGGCTGCTACGCCGTACAGGCGGTGAGCGCGGCCGGCGTGCGCAGCGCCCTGAGCAACGTGGCCTGCCAAAACGAGTGCGTGTTCTTTCTGCTGCCCAATATCTTCACGCCCAACGGCGACCGGTTCAACTCCACCTTCCGGCCCAAGTCGGCCAGTCCCCTGCGCAGCGTCCATTTCCAGGCATTCAACCGTTGGGGAATGAAGGTTTTTGAGAATACCACCACCGCCCGGACGTTCATCAACTGGGACGGCGGCGGGGCCACGGGCGAAGCTGGTACCAGCGCAAAGGTGTCTGACGGACTTTACTATTATTTGGCTGAGGTAGAATTTGCCGACGCGGCTAATACCCGGCGCACCTACAAAGGCTGGGTACAGATCGTCCGGTAAAGTCGGCCAGGGCCCCCGCGCCGGGCCAATCCCCGGGCTTGGAAGGCTTCGCAATAAATCACCTGCTCCGGATCTCGATGACCACGCAAAAAAGAGGAAGCCAGCGGCTTCCTCTTTTTTGCGCTAATCGTGGTTTGTGTGCAGCTTGCGACTTTATTGGGAACGCCATATTTTTTTAGATGGACGGCCCTGAAGTCTATGCAATCCGAAAAAATCTAAATCCGTGGTCAAGACAGCCTTCCTTTTTCCTGGCCAGGGCAGCCAGTTCCCGGGCATGGCCCAAGAGCTATTTGCCCAAAGCGACGCCGCCCACCAGTTGCTCACCCAGGCCAATGACATTCTGGGCTTTTCGCTCACCGAGTTAATGTTTAACGGCTCAGAAGAAGATTTGCGCCGCACCGACGTGACGCAGCCGGCCATTTTTGTGCATTCAGTAGCACAGTTCGTGTCCGTGCCCAACCGGCCGGTGGATATGGCCGCTGGCCATTCGCTGGGCGAGTTTTCGGCCCTAGTGGCGGCCGGCGTGCTCACCTTCGCCGACGCCCTGCGACTGGTGGCCCGTCGCGCCCAGGCCATGCAGGCCGCTTGTGAGGAGCAGCCTGGCACCATGGCCGCCATCCTGGGCCTGGCCGACGACGTAGTAGAGCGCATCTGCCAAGAAATCAGTGCCGCCGGCGACGTGGTGGTGGCCGCAAACTACAACTGCCCCGGCCAGCTGGTAGTGTCGGGCACGGTGCGCGGCGTGGAGCGGGCTTGTGAGCAGTTGAAGGCGGCCGGCGCCAAGCGTGCTTTGCTGCTGCCAGTAGGGGGCGCTTTTCACTCGCCGCTGATGCAATCGGCCGCCACCGCCTTGGGCGAGGCCATCGAAAAAACAGCGTTCAGCGAAGCCCGCTGCCCCGTGTACCAAAACGTGGACGGGCGACCCCACCGGGCCCCCACCGAAATTAAAGCCAACCTGCTGGCCCAGCTTACGGCCCCCGTGCGCTGGACGCAATCGGTGCAACAAATGGCCACCGACGGTGCCACCGACTTTGTGGAGTGTGGCCCCGGCAAAGTACTCCAAGGCTTGATAAAGAAAATTGTGTCCACGGCTACCGCCGCGTCAGCGCAGTAGGGGAGGGGCCATCTTTTAGAGCGGTTTCGAAGTCCGTGCTACTAGCCAATCCCGGAACGGCACTAAGTGCTACCCCATAGCCTCACGGCCAGCGGGTCCGGGCAGCAGCGCAACAGTTCGCCAATCGTTTGGTGTAGTTGCGGATGTATGACGGTAGCAGCGATTTCGGCCAAGGGCACCAGCGCAAAGCGACGCAGCGGCAAGCGCGGGTGGGGCACGGTTAGGTTCGGCGCATCGATGACCGCGCCGTTATAAAGAAGAATGTCCACGTCGAGGGTGCGCCTGCCCCAGCGCTCGTGCCGCTCGCGGCCGGCTGCGGCCTCTGTGGTTAAGCAGTGCGCCAGCAGGTCTTCCGGGGCTAGCGCGGTGCGCAAGGCCATGGCTTGGTTGAGGTAGGCTGGCTGATCCGCCGGGCCCCAGGCGGCGGTTTCGTAGAGGCCGGAAATGGCCTTGATATCGCCGGCCGTGGCCAGCCTGATGCGCGCCGCGTGCAGATAAGCGGCACGGTCGCCGAGGTTGCTGCCCAGCAGCAGGTAAGCCAGGGCGGGCGCATTCACGCCAACCGCGAAAAAAAAGCAGCCGTTTGCTCGGCTACGAAGCGCGCCGGCGCCGGCAGCGGCCCTGCCCAGGGGTGGGCACCGCCGAACATGTGCGTGGCCCCCGGCACCACCACCAGTTCGGCGTCGGGCTTGGCGGCGCGCAGGGCGTGGGCGGCTTCCAAGGGCACGGTCTCGTCGTCGTCGCCGTGCACGATGAGTAGGGGCTGGGGTAGCCGCCGTTCCACGTTGGCCAATATGTCGAGGCGCGAGCGGTGGTTGGCGTAGTCATCCACAATCTGATAGTACATGGGCAGCTCCTGGCCGGTGCGGGTGTTGGGTACCATCAGAGTGCCGGTGCGTTGCCACTCGTCGAGCATAGGCTGGGGCCAGCGCTGGTCAATGTCAGCAATGGCGGCCCAGGTGGCCACGGCCCGCACCCGCGGGTCTTCGGCGGCTTTGAGCAGCGCCAGGGCCCCGCCGCGGCTGTGGCCCACAAGGTACAGGCGGGCCAAATCCAGCTCAGCCGGGGGCAAGGGCGTAACCCCGGGGGTGGACAGCGCGTCTAAAAGCTGGCCGGTGTCGTCCAGCTCCAGGCTGAAGTTGTTGCGACCGAAAGCGTCCAAATCTTCCAGGTCGCCGGTACCGCCTACCACCACGCCGTTGTGCGAAAGGTTGAGCTTGACGAACACAAAACCTCGTTCCGCAAAAAAATCGGCCACCCGTGGGAAATGCCCCCAATCTTTAAATCCTTTGAAACCGTGGATGAACACCACTACCGGCTTGGCGTGGCCGTCGGGGCGGTAGGTGGCGTCGGCGGCGAAGGGCCGGCCGTGGCGCAATCCGGTGAGAATGAAGGAGGCGTGGGAGAGCATGGACGTAGAAAACAGGGGTAAAGCCGGGGGCCGGTGCAGAACAGCCCCGCAACTAAGGCATTCGTGGCCCAAAGGTTTTGCCCCGGCGCCGGCGCCAGCCCTGGCCGTTGTGCCGTATCATTGCCGCGCCATGCCGCAGCTTCTCCCCGTTTCCCTCGACCAAATCCAGGCCCCTATCGCGGCCGAAATGGGCGAGTTTGAGCACAAATTTCGCCAGTCGATGCGCACCAACGTGCTGCTGCTCGACAAGATCATGGGCTACATCGTGAAGCGCAAGGGCAAGCAAATCCGGCCGATGTTCGTCTTTTTTTCGGCCCGTCTGGCCCTGCCCGACGCCGCCGGTCCGCTGCCCGAGGCCACCTTTCGGGGCGCGACGCTGATTGAACTGCTGCACACGGCCACGCTGGTGCACGACGACGTGGTGGACGAGAGTAATTACCGTCGGGGCTTCTTTTCCATCAATGCGCTCTGGAAAAATAAAATTGCCGTGCTAGTGGGCGACTACCTACTCTCGCGTGGCCTGCAGCTGGCGCTGGCCCACGACGATTTTGACCTGCTAAAAATCGTGAACAACGCCGTGCGCGAGCTGAGCGAAGGCGAACTGCTGCAAATCGAAAAGGCTCGCAAGCTCGATATTACGGAGGACGTGTACTTCGAAATTATCCGGCAGAAAACGGCCTCGCTCATCGCTTCTTGCACCGCCGTGGGGGCCGCCTCGGCCGGGGCCGACAAGGAAACCGTGGAGCGGGCCCGACTTTTCGGTGAAAAGGTGGGCATGGCGTTTCAGATCAAAGATGACCTGTTCGACTATGGCACGGCCGCTATCGGCAAGCCCGTAGGCATCGATATTAAGGAGAAAAAGATGACGTTGCCGCTGATTTACGCCCTTCAACAAGCC
Source organism: Hymenobacter sp. (assembly GCA_031428075.1). Lineage (GTDB taxonomy): Bacteria > Bacteroidota > Bacteroidia > Cytophagales > Hymenobacteraceae > Hymenobacter. The sequence goes on from JANPOR010000275.1 coordinate 6,470, forward strand.
GGCTGGCTCGAAAAGCGCCGCATGATTTTCAACGTCAAAAACAACGAGGGCCACCGCGAGCGGGTGCAGCAGGTCATCGAATTTGTGAAGCGCTCGGGCGGCCTGGACTACGCCATTGCCACGATGATAAAGTACCGCGACGAGGCTCTCACCATTCTCCATACCTTCCCGGAATCGGCCAGCCGCATGTCGCTAGAGCAATTAATCAATTACACGATCGAGCGGGAGAAGTAGGGACAATTAAGAAAGCACAAGCACATAAAAATGGTC
>JANPOR010000276.1:0-8707 GCA_031428075.1 Hymenobacter sp.
CCGTGATCGTGCCGGTGAAGGCAATATCGTCAACCAGCAGCGTGGGGCCGACGGTGGTCTTTTTGCTGACTCCCGAAAAAAAGGCCATCGATACCGAATCGGGGGCCAGTGCCGACGTGTACTGCAAGGGCCCGGTGACCAAGGTGTAGCTCGTGGCCAAGGCCCGAAGGACGCAGGAGGCCCCGGCTACCGTGGTGTTGCTGCCGTTCACCCGGTGCGTGAGCAGCACCACCACAGCTGCCGAATCGGCCAGCGCCTGCGGGCCGCTGAGTTGATAATAAAACTGCGGGCTCTGCGGCCGGGCGGTGAACGGCGGTCCACCGAATGCAGTAGTTCCCGTAACAGGCCCCCTGCGAAAGGCCGTGCCCAACACAATGAAGCCGGGTATTGAGCCCACCCCCGCCATGTCTTTGGTTTGGAGCTGGGCTGCGAATCCGCTACGGGATACGCTGGTTTTGGTGACCGTAGACGTGGAAACAAGGCCGCCCAAAAACTCGTCGTTAGTCAGCCAGTTGTCTGGCAACTCAATGCCTTTGCGCGTTACCCACGTGCCGAAGTTGCTATTTGGAAAAGTTTGGGCCAGGGATGGCACGGTCGCCAACAGGCCGAGGCCGGCGACGAGTAGTAACAACGAGTGTAAAAAAAATTTCATAGCGAAAAGAAGCGCGAAAAGAAGCGCGAAAAGAAGCGCGAGGAGAATGGCAAGGCAGATCAGTAACGGTCAGGCTTCTGCTGAGAAAGCAGTAGGTATGTGAATATATAATGAAATTTTATATCTTATATAATTTTGTATAATCAATGTGAGAATGGAAAGTATAGTAAGCTGCACCTACCGCTACTTGAAACCGCTTCTATATTTACTGCATGACCTTTTTCGAGCGAGTAAGGTGGCGGGCGCTGGTACTTCCAGGGTTGCTGGCCTGGGTGGGGACTGGGACTGTTGCAGCGCAGGGCTTCGGCAACCCCTTGCGCCAACTGTTGCACCGTGACACCGCCGGGTTGGGCCGCGTGCTAGCCCGCCCGGCCGCTTACCACCTGCAAATCCTGTACACCCGCATCCGGCGCGACGCGGCTGGCGCGCCGCATTTTCGCAGCTTTGGCTACCGGCTGCGGCCCCGCGAATACTTCTACCCCGCCAGCACTGTGAAGCTGCCCACCGCGGCCTTGGCGCTGGCCCGGGTGCGAGCCCTAGGGACCCAAATACCCGGCCTCACCGCCGATTCGCCCATGCTCACCGACTCGGCTTTTGCGGGCCAGGCGCGGGTACGCCGCGACACATCCGCGGCCGGCGGCCGGCCCACCGTAGCCAACTACGTGCGCAAAGTGTTGCTGGTGAGCGACAACGATGCCTTTAATCGGCTCTATGAATTTGTCGGTCCGGGAGGCCTAAACGCCGGACTGCGGCGGCTGAGGCTGCGCCACAGCCGCATCGTGAACCGCCTGTCGGTGGGCGATGCTCCGCCCAACTCGCTGCACACCAACCCGGTGGTCTTTTGCGCCGATACGGCGTGCCGCCGGCTACTGTATCAGCAGCCCGCTGCTTACTGGCCGGGGCCCGTGCCGCATTGGCGGCTGCGCGGCACAGCCCTCGGCCGGGCCCGTATAGAGGCAGGGGCCCTGGTGCCCGGCCCCTTTGATTTAAGCGAAAAAAATATTTTCCCGTTGCGCGACCAGCAGCGGGCCCTGCGCGCCATCCTCTTTCCCGAAACGCGCCCCGCTCACCGCTTGGCCCTGGCCCCGGCTGACTTCGCATTGTTGCGGGCGGCCTTGTCGGAAGCGCCCCGCCTAAGCCCATACCCCCGCTACAACGCGGCTCAATACCCCGACACTTACGCTAAATTTTTGCTGGGCGGCGGCGGGCAAGCGGTGCTGCCCCCGGGCGTGCAGATGTACAATAAAATCGGCCAGGCGTATGGCTTTCTAATTGATAACGCCTACGTGACGGACTCGGCGCGGGGCGTCGAATTTTTACTCAGCGCGGTGGTGTACGTGAACGCCGACGGTGTGCTCAACGACGACAAGTACGAGTACGACGGCATCGGCTTTCCTTTCCTGCGCGAACTGGGGCAGCGGGTGTACGAGGCCGAATGCCGGCGGGAGCGGCCCTAGCGGCCGGTTTACCGTACGGGCCAAGGCGTTGCTCTTCATGTCCTTTAAAATCGTTTTATGGAAAAAACTTCTCTGCTATTGGTGGCGCTGGTGCTGGGCACTGCGCTGCGGGGCATCTGTCAAAACAAAAGCGGCGATGGCGACTCCACGTCCCATGGCTCGCCGGGCTCCGACACCCCCAACCCTAACTCAAAAACCGGTGCCGAAGCTGCCCCCGCCCAAGCCGACAGCACGACCCCCGCTACCCAGTCCCCGCGCTAACCAAAAAGCCGGTTCCCACCACGGGAACCGGCTTTTTGGTTAATTCCGAAAAGTTGCCGCGTGCTGCTAGTTAATTGATAAAAACCGCGCTTTTAGGGCCGGGGTGGGCAGCATGCAGCTTTCCTGGCGGCCAAACCAACGGTAGCGGTTGCGGGCCACAAAGCGGTAGAGGGCGTCACGCCCAACGCGCGGCATCACCCAGCCCACGGCCGCCAGCCGCCAAGGCCACCCCAGTTCTTGGGCAATGCGCAGGACGGCCCCCGAGTGCGAGTAGAAGCGCCCGCCCGTCAGCAGCAGCACCGACTCGGGATCGGGCGGGATGGGGGCGGCTCCGTGGGCCGCGAGCAGGGCCTGGCCGGCTTCGCTCTGCAGGGCAGCAAACCGGAAGCGGCCCGCCGCGTCGTGGCGGATGATGAACTGCACAAAGCCGTTGCAAAGGTTGCAAACACCGTCAAACAAGATTGTGGAGGGGAGCGAATTGGACATGGCAGCGCGAGCAGATTGGGTTGGCCTAAGCATAACGCGCCGGCCGGTACGAGGTTTGGCACTGCCAAGCCAGCGCGGGCAGCGTATGGCCAGCCAACGGATACTGTATGTTAGTGACTAGGTATTTAACGCTGAAAAATACGGGTTTTTACATCGGTTGCCAGCCTATACTCGCCCGTATAGACTAGTGAAATTTCTAGAACTTCCGTTTCCTTCCATTCCAACACAACTCGTTTCATGAAAAAAACCTCTTTGTTATTGGCGGCCGTGGTGCTAGGCACCACGCTGCTGGGCGGCTGCGGCACCAAAAGCAGGGACGCCGGCGCCAACTCGGGCACGGCAAGCCCTTCTACTATGTCGGGCGCCGATACGACGGGCACTGGCGGGGCCATGAGCGGCTCGGGTGCTGCTAGTGGTTCAGGCTCAACTGCGGGCAGTGGTAGCGGCGGCGCCATGAGTTCGACGAGTGGCAGCACCAGCAGCGGTGCGATGGGTTCCACTTCCGGCAGTACGGGCGCTTCGGGCAGTACTGGCGGCTCGACAGCAGGCACTACTACAAGCGGGCATTAAATCGTCGGTGACTTACCGCGTTCTTCGTTCCTCACTCTTTTACCTTTCTCAAACTATGAAAAAGCACATTTTGTTGGCACCACGGGTCCTTGGCCTTAGCGTACTGGTTCTTTTGGGCTGGGGATTGGCTGCGCAAAGCCATAGCAGCAACTCAAACTTTAACGGCATCCCGGCTACTTTGCTGGCCTACGATGACCAAGGCACTACCGGCGGCTCAACTTCTGGTATGAGCACTTCTGGCTCGACCAGCGGCTCCACCTCGGGCAGCATGCGTGGCACTACCAAATCGAAAAGCCACCACTCCAAGTCGCACTCGAAGCGTACCCGGAGCAGTCATTCTATGTCGGGTAGCACTGGTGGCTCATCTAGTATGAGCACCTCTGGCTCGACTTCGGGCATGAGCACTTCCAGCATGGGCACTTCGGGTATGAGCACCTCGGGTAGCACATCCGGCTCGACCACGGGCATGAGTACCTCGGGCAGCACGAGCGGCTCGATGACGGGTACTTCAGGCAGGAGAAGCACTTCCGGCAGTACCTCAGGTAGCACCAGCGGCTCGATGACGGGTAATATGAACACGTCAGGTTCAACTTCCGGTTCGACTTCGGGCATGAGCACGTCGGGCAGTACGTCCGGCTCTACTACAAGCCTGAGCACGCCGGGTACAACTACCTCGGGCAGCACGAGCGGCTCGACATCGGGCACCACAACTTCGGGCTCAACCTCAGGCACCACGACGTCGGGCAGCACGAGTGGCTCAACCACTCGCTAGGGTAAGCTCGAGTCTTGTTTACTTTCGCAAGGCGAAAAGGTGGGCCACACGCATGGCTGCCTTTTCGCCTTGTTTTTTACTATTGCCGGCCGATGCCGGCGGCGCGTTGCGTATGGCCAATTTCACTGTTGGTTTCTGGGGCGTGCTGCGGCGGCCCTTTGTGCTCGATTTGAGGGCCCTGGCGCTGCTTCGCATGGCTACGGCGGCCGTGGTGCTGCTAGACCTCGCCATCCGCAGCACCGACCTGGAAGCCCACTATGCTAACCTTGGCGTGCTGCCGCTGGCCGCGCTGCTCGACCGGGCCTGGACGCCCTACCAGTTTTCGCTGCACGCGGCCAGCGGGCTGTGGCAGGCCCAGGCCGGGTTGTTTCTGCTGGCGGCGGGGGTAGCTGGGGCCCTGGTTCTGGGCTACCAAACGCGCTTGGCCACGGTGGCTTCGTGGGTACTGTTGGTGTCGGTGCAAAACCGAAACCCCTTAATCGGGCAAGGCGGCGACGATTTGCTGCGAATGCTGTTGTTCTGGGGCATGTTCCTGCCTTGGGGCCGCGTTTGGGCTTTGGACGCCCGCGCCCGCCCGGCCCCGGTCCGATACGATTACTTCAGCGCGGCCACCGTGGCCTACGTGGTGCAGTTGGCCCTGCTGTACTGGTGCACGGCCCTGCTCAAAAATGGTCCTGAGTGGACCCGCGATGGCACGGCGCTCTATTACGCCCTCAGCCTCGACCAAGTGCTGTTGCCCGGCGGCCGGCTCCTCTACCCGCACCCCGACCTGCTGCGCTTTCTCACTTTCGCCACTTACTACACCGAGCTGCTGCTGCCGTTTGTGCTGTTTTTGCCTGTGGGGGTGGCGGGGTGGCGGCTGCTGTTTGTGGGGGTGCTGTGCGGGTTCCACCTGGGCATCAGCGTTACGTTGTACGTGGGCCTGTTTTTTGTGGTGAACCTAGCCTCGCTGTTTGGCCTGTTGCCGCCCGGGGCCCTCGGCTGGCTGGAGCGAAAGCTCGGTCCCCATGCCGCGCGGGCGCGAAGCTGGCACGTCCAACTGCCGGCCTGGCAGGCCCCATGGCGCCTGCGTCTGGAACGTACCCGGCCCCCGGGGCCGGGCAGCCGGCGGCTGGGCCGCGCTGTGCGCGACACATTCGTGGCCATGGTGTTGGTCTACGTGTGCTGGTGGAACCTTGATGACGTGGGTGTGCTGCGTCCCGCTGGCGGGCTGATGGCCGAGCCCGCGCGCTGGTTCGGGTACCTGTTCCGCGTCGACCAGCACTGGGGGATGTTTGCCCCGACGGTGTTCAAGGACGACGGCTGGTACATCTTGGAGGGCACCACCGCCGACGGCCGCCAACTCGACCTTAACCGCGGTGGGGCCCCGGTGAGCTACGCCAAGCCGGCCTCGGTGGTGTCTTTATTTAAGAACGACCGTTGGCGCAAGTATTCCGAAAATTATCTGTTCGTGGACAAGGCCTGGCTGCGGCCTTATTACTGCAATTATCTGCTGCGCGTCTGGGCCGAGAACCCTGCCCATCCGCCACTGCGCCGCCTCCGCGTGGTATACATGAAAGAGGTGTCGCTGCCCAACTATCAAGTGGCGCGGCCCACCCGGGAAGTGCTGTGCGAATGCGCGCCGCCGGGGGCCATCGAAGCTGGTAGTGCTCAAAATGAGGAATAAACTAGTACTTGTACGTACTAAAATAAGTATAAATCTCCTCGCTGAGGCCCGTATAAACTAAGTAGCCGCTTGCGGCGCATTTTTCACTTTTCCCTTTTTCTTATGAAACGCAAATGGCTTTCCGCACTAACGGGCGTAGTCCTGTGCTCGTCGCTCGCCCTCACCAGTTGCACCGCTAGTGAAAAAGCGGGCACCACCAGTGGCTCCACGTCGGGTTCTACCTCGGGTACCACTAGCGGCTCAACCTCGGGTATGAGCACGTCGGGCACCACCAGTGGTACCACCTCGGGCATGAGTACCTCGGGCACCACCAGTGGCTCGTCTACGGGCATGAGTACTTCCGGTACCACGTCGGGTACCACCACGTCGGGTACCAGCACCACTGGTACCACCACCTCGGGTAGCACTACTACAGGAACCACCACCTGAGTATTGAAGTGTTGCACTTAATGACTAAAAAGGTCTTCTTCTAGTCGAAGAAGGCCTTTTTTAGTGTGTGGCCGGTGCCAATTGCTCACGTTTTTGGATTGATTGACCGTATTTAACACCGCCCCATTTACACCCAGTGCCTGAGGTACTGGAATACTTCCGGGTGAGCGAGCAGGCCCCCGTGGTGCTGCTGACCGAATTCGGCGGTGCGCACGCTGGTACCGGGCGGCAGTGCCGCTTCGTTGCCGAAGATTTCGGCCCCTTGGGCACTACCGCGGCCCACCAAGCCGTCGCCAAAGTATTGCCGCAGGGCGGCCGGCCTACTAGTTTTCAGCCAGTTGCCCATCAGGAGATGGTAGGCCACGCCGGGCAGCAGCGGCACTGCGGTGCGGGGCGGGGCCAAGTCGTCGGCGTGGGCATCCTGCCAGTCCTCATCCACCAAGATGGAGCGGCGCATGTCCTTTATGCCGTTACTGCGCTGGTTGAGCGCGTTGCTCAGGAAGCGGGTCGGGAACAAATCGATGCGCCGCAGCAGGCGGGCCGTGAAGTGGCTGTTCTGTTCCAACCACGAGCCGTCGTTGGGCGTGCCCAGCAGGAATACTGACCGCAGGTGCGCCAGCCAAGAAGCGTTTAGAATCTTGAAGTCAGAATTACAGCTTACCGATAGATTGTTGCCGGGTGTGTTTTTAACATTTTCACTGTCAGCATTCGACGGCTCTCTTTTCATTCCATAGTATCCGGCTGAGCGGATAATCAGCCCGCCCATGCTGTGGCCCACCAGCGCCAACTCGCCAATGGCGTCGGGGTACGCGTCGACGAGTGTGGCCAGAAGGCGGCTGAGTTCGCGCCCATTTTCGGAGAGGTGCAAGCCGGAGTTGAAGCGCAGGTAGAGGGTGCGCACCCCCGCCTCGTCGGCCAAGCGGGGGCCGTAGCGGCGGTAGCCTGGCGCGTCCTGGAAGCCGCTTTGCCAGATCAACTCGTCGCCCATCAAGCCGTGCGCGAACACTACCGTTTTCTGGTGCGGCCCGCGCAGGTCCAGGTCAGCCACGGCCACGTCGTGTCCGCCGCGTCGGAAGCTCATGCGGATCGCCCGCGGGTCGTAGCGGGCAGCCAGCTGGTCGCCGAGGGCCCCGTTGAGCACCGGCAGAAAAAAGTGCTGGTGAGCCCGTCCCGACCGTACCAGGTAAGCTACGCCCCGTACGGGGGCCGTAGCGGCGCGGCCAGCCGCCGCCAGGGCGCGGCGCAAGCGGGAGGGCTGGCCTTCAAAAAGTTCGGGCATGGGTGGGGCAGCGGGTTAAAAATTGCGAACGACGGATTAAAAATGGGAGCGAGAAAGTTAACAGTCGGCCGGTTGCTTGTTCACGCGACGGTTGACCCACAGTGCTCCGAGAGTGGACTACAGCGACCTTGCGGGCCAGCTGGGCACCCGTCGGGCCAGAATCTACGTACTTTTGCAGGTACATATCTTATCCGTGACGCTCCGCTTATGAACCGCACTTTCCGCCTCGCCCTGGCTCTGCTGGGCACTGCCTCCGCTCTCACTGCCTGCGACTACGCTAAATACAGCCCGGGAGTTGATATTAAATACAAAAACAACTTCGGCTGGACGCCAACCTGGCGCACTTCCGACGTGTACCGCGACAGCATCAATACCCGCCAGCGCGTGGAGCCGGCAGGGGGTGAAGGCTCGGCCGCTGCCATCAAAAACGGCACCGTCCAGGACCAAATAAATTCGGCCCCGGCCGGCAGCAGCGCCTCCTCGCCGCAGTCGGCCAACGGTAAGCTGGCTCCTCTTAATGATCAATCGACCAGCAATAGCAAAACGCCGGTTGATAAAAGCCAGGCCCCTAAATAATTTTTTCAAAGGCAAATAAAGCCCGTTGCCCGCCCGGTAGCGGGCTTTTTTTGGGCCCAATAAGTGCGGCGCTATGGCCCCGGCCGGGGGCAAGGTCTATCTGCGGACTGGGCGAGTCCGTAATACCGGGGCTGCTACTGTTGACCCTTTCTTTTCTTTGTCTCACGCCTTCCAATCACGCTTCGCGGGCCAGTACGCCCGATTCCATGCCCGTGGTGCCCGGCCTGTGGATGCCGCGCGATGTATTCGTGAACTTAGAGCATTTTTGTAGATATTTTACACTTTTACCTCGATTACGTAAGCAGGTTGATGAAAGCGTATTCGGACGATTTACGGGAGAAAGTGGCGGCGGCCTGCCAGCGGCCGGGGCAGCGGCCGGGGCAGCGGCAGCACGCCGTGGCGGCGCAGTTTGGGGTGAGCTTGTCGTTTGTGGCCAAGCTCTTGCGGCGCCAGCGCACCAGCGGCACGGTGGCGGCCAAGCCGTGGAACGGCGGCCCGGCCCGGTGCCTGGACGCGGCCGCGCAGGCGCAACTCGTGGTTTGGGTGGGCCAGCAGCCCG
>JANPOR010000277.1:0-5310 GCA_031428075.1 Hymenobacter sp.
CGGGAGAGATGCTTCGGCTGCGCTCAGCATGACTTCTTCAAGTAAATACTAAACACTACATATGACCATCGGAATTATCGGCAGCGGGGCCATGGGCGCGGGCATTGCCCAGGTGTTGGCCACCGCCGGCCATCCCGTCCGCTTGCTCGACCAGCACGCGGGGGCCCTCGAAAAAGCCGCCGTCGGCATCGAAGCCAATTTGCGCAAACTAGTGGAGCGCAACAAGCTGACGCCCGAAGCCGCAGGCGCAGCCGTCGCTCGGCTCAGCCCCACCACCTACCTCCCGGATTTTGCCGATTGCGAACTGGTGATCGAAGCCGTGGTGGAAGAACTAGCGGTAAAGCAGCAGCTGTTCCGCGACGTCGAGCAAGTGGTGGCGGCCGAGTGCGTCCTGGCCAGCAACACCTCGTCGCTTTCCGTGACCTCGATTGCCGCCGCTTGCCAGCGGCCGGAACGTTGCCTTGGCCTCCATTTCTTTAACCCCGCGCCGCTGATGCAGCTGGTGGAAATCGTGCCGGCAGTGCAAACGCGACCGGGGCTGGCCGACGAAGTACGGGCCTTGGTGGAAGGCTGGGGTAAGCTGCCGGTCATCGCCCAGGACACACCGGGCTTCGTTGTGAACCGCGTGGCGCGACCGTTTTACGGCGAGGCGATTCGGCTGCTGGAAGAAGGCATCGCCGACGTTGCCACCATCGACTGGGCCCTAACGGCACTGGGCGGATTCCGCATGGGGCCCTTCGCGCTGATGGATTTCATCGGGCACGATGTGAATTACCGGGTTACGGAATCGGTGTTTACCGGCTTCTTCTTCGACCCGCGCTACCGGCCGTCCATCACGCAGAAGCGGCTGTTGGAGGCCGGATATTTGGGGCGGAAGTCGGGGCGCGGCTTTTACGATTACGCACCCGGGGCCCCCGTTCCCGTACCCAAACAAGATGAAGTACTGGGCCACATCATCTTGTACCGCGTCTTGGCTCTGCTCATCAACGAAGCCGTGGACGCGCTGGCGCTGCGCGTGGCTTCCAGCAGCGACCTGGAGCTGGCCATGACCCGGGGCGTGAACTACCCCCACGGCCTGCTGGCCTGGGCCGATGCGCTGGGGGCCGCCCGCGTGCTGGCCTGGCTCGACGCTCTCTACGACGAGTACCACGAAGACCGCTACCGCGCCAGCCCCCTGCTGCGCAAAATGGCCCGCACCAACCAACTGTTCATTCCGCACGAGGGGGTCGCCCAAGCCTGACACCACGGCCGCCGCAATTGTCATTCCAAACGCAGCGAGCAATTTGAGTTAGCTGTCGCTCCGCATTCCGCACTGCGCTCGGAATGACAACCGGCTTTATTGATAGAATTCCAAGCGTTTACAACTTTATGAAAGAGGCCTATTTAGTAGACGGCATCCGCACGCCGATTGGCAATTTTGGCGGCACCCTTGCCACCGTGCGGCCCGACAACATGGCGGCGCTGGTTATCCAGGAACTACTAAAGCGCAACCCCACGGCCGACCCGACCGGCATTGCCGACGTGATTTTGGGCTGCGCCAACCAGGCCGGCGAAGACAACCGTAACGTGGCCCGCATGGCCCTACTACTGGCCGGCCTGCCGCCCTCGGTGCCCGGCGAAACGGTGAACCGGCTGTGCGCCTCCGGCCTGTCGGCTAGCGTGGCGGCGGCCCGCGCCATCCAAAGCGGCGACGGCGACCTGTTCATTTCCGGCGGCGTGGAGAACATGACCCGGGGGCCCCTGGTGATTTCCAAGGCCAGCACTGCCTTCGGGCGCGACGCGCAGATGTACGATTCCAGCTTCGGCTGGCGCTTCATCAACCCGCGCATGGAAGAGCTGTACAGCACCGATGGCATGGGCGAAACCGCCGAAAACCTGGCCGAGCGCGACTCCCTCAACCGCCTGGACCAAGACCAATTCGCTTTGGCCTCGCAGCAGAAAGCTGCCGCCGCCCAGCGTAGCGGCCGCTTGGCTGAGGAAATCGTACCAGTACCCATTCCGCAGCGCAAAGGCGAGCCGGTACTGTTCGCCGCCGACGAGTTCATCAAGCCCAACACCACATTGGATGGCCTAGCCAAGTTGCGCCCCGCCTTCCGCAAAACCGGCACTGTAACGGCCGGCAACGCCTCGGGCCTCAACGACGGTGCGGCGGCCCTGCTGCTGGCCTCAGAGGAAGGCTTGAAGCAGCATAACCTCACGCCGAAGGCCCGCTTCGTGGCGATGGGCGTGGCCGGCGTGGAGCCGCGCATCATGGGCATCGGCCCGGTACCGGCCACGCAACTAGCCCTGAAAAAAGCCGGCCTCACGCTGGACCAGATAGACATTATCGAGCTAAACGAAGCCTTCGCCGCCCAGAGCCTGGCCTGCCTACGGGCCCTGGGCGTGGCTGACAACGACCCGCGCGTGAACCCTAACGGCGGGGCCATTGCCCTGGGCCACCCGCTGGGTATGAGCGGCGCCCGCTTGCTCAACACCGCCGCCATTGAATTACATAAACAGCAAAAACGCTACGCGCTGGTGACGATGTGCATCGGCGTGGGCCAAGGCTACGCCGCCATTATCGAGCGGATGTAAATTATTAAATCATTGTCATTATTTAAACCATTGCTTATGATTTATTGAACGTCATGCTGAGCTTGTCGAAGCATCTCTCCCGCTGACAAACTCAATCGACCGGTTTACTGCCGCAATGGCGATGCTTCACTGCGTTCAGCATGACGTTCAGATATTAAGCACCAGAAAACCAATGCCCACCCAACTTCTCGAAAACTACACCCTTGGCCGCTGGCTGCCCGGCGGGGGGGGCCAGCAAGAATTGCTCGACGCCAGCACCGGCGAAATCATCGCCCTGGCCAATACCGAGGGCGTTGACTATGAAGCGGTGCTCGATTACGGCCGCCGCGTGGGCAACCCAGTCCTGCGTAAAATGACGTTCCACGAGCGCGGGCGCATGCTCAAGGCGCTGGCCTTCCATTTGACGGAAAAGAAGGAGCACTTTTATGAGTTGAGCTACCGCTCGGGGGCCACCCGCGCCGATTCATGGATTGATATTGAGGGCGGCATCGGCAACCTGTTTGCCAATGCCTCACTGCGGCGCAAGTTTCCCGACAAGCCGTTTTACGTGGAGGGCGAGCCGGTAGGCCTTTCTAAGGGCGGTACTTTCATGGCCCAGCACCTGCTAGTACCTAAGGAAGGCGTGGCCGTTCACATCAACGCTTACAACTTTCCCATCTGGGGAATGCTGGAAAAAATTGCCGTGAACTTGCTCGCCGGCATGCCCGCCGTGGTGAAGCCTGCCGTGCCCACGGCCTACCTCACCGAGGCCGTGGTGCGCGAAATCATCGCCTCAAATATTCTGCCCGCCGGGGCCCTGCAACTCGTGTCCGGCTCGGGCCAGGGCATCTTGGACCACCTCACCTATCAGGATGTGGTGACCTTCACCGGCTCGGCCGCCACCGGGCGCAAGCTGCGGGCCCACCCGCGCATCATCGCCGAGGCCGTACCGTTTACCATGGAAGCCGACTCGCTCAACGCCGCCGTGCTGGGACTCGACGCGGTGCCGGGCACGGCGGAATTCGACCTGTTCGTCAAGGAAGTGCGCAAGGAGATGACGGCCAAGTGCGGGCAGAAATGCACCGCTATCCGCCGCGCCATCGTGCCCGCCGATTTGCTCGAAGACGTGCAAATTGCCTTAGGCAAGGCCTTGGCCCAGACCACCGTGGGCCACCCGCAGGCCCCCGGCGTGCGCATGGGGGCCCTGGCCGGCCGGGCGCAGGCGCAGCAGTTCCGCGAACGGGTGCGGCAGCTGGCCCAACACACGCCCATCGTGTACGGCGACCTCGACAACGTGGAAATCCTGGGCCAGGACCTGGGGGCCCACGCCCAAAAGGGCGCGTTCATGTCGCCCATCGTGCTGCTTAATTCCGACCCTTTCCATCGCCTCGACAGTCACGAAGTGGAGGCTTTCGGGCCGCTGGTGACGCTCATGCCCTACCACGATTTGGACGAGGCCGTGCTACTCGTCAACCTCGGCAAAGGTTCGCTGGTGTGCTCGCTGGCTACCAATGACCCGCGCACGGCCCAGGAATTTGTGTTGGGTGCGGCCACGCACCACGGGCGCATTTTAGTGCTGAACGAAGAGATGGCCAAGGAAAGCACCGGCCACGGCTCGCCCTTGCCGCAACTCATCCACGGGGGCCCCGGGCGGGCCGGCGGCGGCCAGGAAATGGGCGGCATCCGTGGCGTTGAGCACTTCATGCAGCGCGTGGCTTTGCAAGGCTCGCCGAGCATGATTACGGCTATCACGGAAGTGTACCAAATTGGAAGTAAGAAAGTTGAGAAGGACAAGCACCCTTTCCAGCATTACTTCGAGGAGTTGGAAATCGGCCAGACTTACACCACCCACCGCCACACCGTGACGGAGGCCGACATCACAAGCTTTGCCCAGGTGTCGGGCGATAATTTCTACGCCCACGTGGACGCTACTTCCTTGGAAGGCACGCTCTTCACCGGCCGCGTGGCCCACGGCTACTACATCCTGAGCAAGGCCGCCGGTATGTTCGTCGACCCACGCAAAGGCCCCGTGCTGCTCAACTACGGCCTCGACGAATGCCGCTTTACCAAGCCCGTGTACCCGGGCATGACCATCGGCGTGCAGCTCACGGTAAAGGAGAAAGTCGCCCAAGACCGGCGCGACGACACGGACATTGCCAAAGGCATCGTGCGCTGGCTGGTGGACGTGACCGACGAAACCGGCGAAACCGTGGCCGTGGCTACGATTCTGACAATGGTGAAGAAGCGGGTGCAGGCGTAGCGGCTGGGCTCCTGCGCGTGTAAAATCACCCGTGAATGGGCGGCGGTTAACAGCTAAAGCTGTTCAATTTTAATGTTCCGAAATGCCACTTGGTGGCCGTGGTCTTGCAGGGCAATGTGGCCTTTCGGGTAGGCCGCGAAGTTCTTCCAGGTTTTAAACTTGCTGTTGTTAATCAAGGTATTCCATTCGGCACTCCCCATTTGAGCGTCCACAATTTGGGCGGTATTCAACCAAAAAGTGAGGTGGCCGTTTTGCTTGCGCAATTTCACCAAGTTCCATTCGCCGGCCGGTTTGACTACGTTTTTTGCCGGGGCTTGCATGTCGTACAAAGAGCCGGCCAGGTGATTGGCTTTTTTATTGTCTTCAGCATTTTTATCGTCCAAGACCTGCATTTCCACCCCGGTTTCGTAGGTCGCGTGGAAAGCCGGGTCTTCGTGCACCCCAAAGATGATTCCGCTGTTGCCGCCTTCAGAGATGTTCCACTCCAGAGTCAGTTC
>JANPOR010000278.1:0-5172 GCA_031428075.1 Hymenobacter sp.
GGCAGGCGTAGGACGTGCCGTTGCCCCGCACGACAGCCCCGGCGGCTGTGACCACCGCACTAGCCACGCCCATGGCCGAAAGCGTGGGCTTGATGCGCCCGTCGGCCGTGGGCCCGTAGGAGCTAAAGGCGGCGTGGCGGCGCAACGAATCGACGGCCCCGACGGAGATGATGGAATCGGCATCGGCCGGCACCGACACGTAGCGCCAGGCCTGGGCCCCTGCGTTGCCGGCCGAGTTCACCACCACCATCCCCACGCGGGCGGCGATGGCGGCGGCCTGCGAGCCGATGGCCGTGCGGCCGTTCAGATCGGCGTAGGTGTGGGGCGGAAACGGGGCGTCGAAGGACGTGTAGCCCAGCGAAGAACTAATAATGTCGACGCCCACCGAGTCGGCGTACTCGGCGGCGGCCAGCCAGTTGGCCTCCTCCACGGGCTTTTCGGAACCAGCGTCTTCCGTAATGCAGAGGTGGTACGAAGCGCGCGGGGCCGTGCCTACGAATACCCCCGGCTGCTCGCCACCCAGCAGCGAAAAGGTAGCGGTGCCGTGGCTGTTGCGCGCGTATACGGCCTGGCCGCCGTCAACGAAATTACGGGTACTGAGCACGCGCTGCTGGGTAAAAATCGGCTGGAGCGGGGCCACGGCGTTGGCTCCAGGGAAACCGGCATCAAGGATGGCAATCTGCATGCCTTCGCCACGAAAGCCGGCGTCGTGCATGGCCACGGCCCCGATGAGCTGGTCCTGGGCAAGGGTTTTGCCATAGTCCGAGCGCGCGCCAACCACATAAGTCTGTTGGGCGGTACTGGCCGGGGCGGGCGCAGCGGGTGGGGCCGGCGGGCGGGGGCCCCGGCCCAAAGTCTGGGCCTGGTGCACGGCGGGCAGGGCCTGCACCCGGGCCAGGGTGGCGGAGTCGGCCGCCACCAGCACGGCGTTCAGCCAGTGCGAGGCGTACACCACCTGCGCGCCCGCTACGGCCCGCACCTGGGCCAGGTAAGCAGGATTCACCGGCAGGTCGCGGGCCGTGACAGCGATGCCCTGGCGCTGGCGCCGCGCCAGGGCCCGAGCCGACAGAAACGCGGCCGGCTGGTCCACCCGATAGGGCGTGCCGGCCTTGTCGCGAAAGTACACCAAGTAGCGGCGCACCGTGCCTTGGGCCCCGGCCGGGCCCCCACCACTCAGCCCCAACACCGCCGCTAAAGCCAAAATGCGCAGCCAGTTATTACACACAAATCCCATAAAGTCAATTAGTAAGTGTCTTACAATTTGCCGGCATCAATCAACGTTTCGCGGTGCACGGCCCCGCTGATGGCCCCTTGGGCCATGCGGGCACAGGTGCCGGTGCTGGGCACTTGAAAGCTCAGGTTGACGCGGCGACGCAACACGGGACCCACCCCACGGGCCAGCACCTGCCGGTAGCCCAGCAAGGTGCATTGGTTGTCGGCGGCTGCCAAGCCGTCGTCTTCCACGCTGGCCGTGGCGGCGTAGCTGCGGGCGGATCCACCCGGCACGGCCACGGCCAGAACTTGCCCCACGCGGTTGTAGCGCCGGTTTTGGGCGTTGACGGTGTCGGCCGCGCTGATGCTGCTGAAGCCCTGGTAGGCGTTAAAATTCCAGAGGTAATTTTCGCGCACCGGGAACACGGCTTCCACCGTGCGCTTGTTGCCGCGGTTGAGCACCACCGCATTTACGCTCACGCTCAGCGCATACGTGCTATCCGGTACCCAGGCGTCGGCGGCCGTGGCGCGGCGGGCGTGCTCCACCCGGTAAACGGGCTGACCGGCGGCGTCGGTGTAGGTGCCCGTGATGGCTTCGCGCACTTGGTAGGTCGCGGGCACCGTGGCCTGAGCGTTGTTCCACAGGGTATCAGCCACCTGGTAAGCCCGGTACGTACCCACCTCCACGGGGTAGTAGTCGTTGCCGATGTCGGGCGCGGCCGAGTCTTTATTGCTGCAACCGGCCAGCAGGGCCCCGACGGCACTCAGCAGCACGATGGTACTAGTATAAGGTATATGCATACGAGGAAGGGTATCGGAAGCCAAACGGTGACGGCCGGAGTTATTGGCGGGCTACCGAAGACAAGCCCTGATCTTCCGCAGCCCGCCAATAAATTACAGTAAGAGCAACGCGCTAAAGCAAGGCATTACCGTGCGCCGGTTATGCTGCCGGTGCTTTAGCCAAGGCAAAAGGTACGGGAAATTCGCCGATGACATGGCGCTCAATCCAACCGCCGCCCAGCACGTCGTCGCCTTCGTAGAACACGGCCGCCTGACCCGGCGTGATGGCGTGGACGGGCACCTCAAAATACACGCGGATTTTACCGTCCACCTGCTCCAGGAAAGCCGGGGCCCCGTCGTGGTTGTAGCGCACTTTAACCACGGCCGGCACCAACCCGCGCTCTTCGAGCGTGGCGTACTTGCCGGGGTTGAGCTGGCCGACCACGGTGACCGTGCTGGCCAGCTCGTCGTAGTTGCCGAGCACTACTTCGTTCAGGTCGGGGCGGATTTCCGTCACGTAGGCTGGGAAGCCCAGGGCCACGCCCAGCCCTTTGCGCTGCCCGATGGTGTAGAACGGGTAGCCCTCGTGGCGCCCCAGCTCCACGCCGTTTTTGTCGACGAAGCGCCCCCCGGCCACGCGTGCCTCCAAGCCCGGCACGCGTCGGCGCAGGAAGCCCCGGTAGTCGTTGTCGGGGATAAAGCAGATTTCGTAGCTCTCGGGCTTGTTCACCAGCTCGGTGAAGCCGCGGCGGCGGGCCTCGTCGTAAATCTCGGTTTTGCGCATTTTCCCCAGCGGGAACAGCGTACGGCTCAGGCTTTGCTGGCTCACGCCCCACAGCGCGTAGCTCTGGTCTTTATTGTCGTCGAGGCCTTTACTCACCACAAAGCGACCAGTTTCATCGTCCTGCCGCACCTGAGCATAGTGGCCGGTGGCAATGAACTGGCACCCGAGTTGGTCGGCCCGGCGCAGCAGCGCATCCCACTTAATGTGGGTGTTGCAGAGCACGCAAGGGTTGGGCGTGCGCCCGGCCAGGTACTCGTTGGTGAAGTTATTGATGACGAAATCGCCGAATTCCTCCCGGATGTCAATGATGTAGTGCGGGAAGCCCAGGTCCACGGCAATCTGCCGGGCATCGTTGATGCTGTCAAGCGAGCAGCAGCCGGTTTCTTTTTTCGAGCCGCCTACCGAAGCGTAGTCCCAGGTTTTCATGGTCATGCCGACCACTTCGTAGCCCTGCTCGTGCAGGAGCACGGCGGCCACCGACGAGTCGATGCCCCCGCTCATGGCCACTAGTACGCGGCCTTTGGTATTGTTTTCCATTGGTTCTGAACCGCACCCGAAAGGTGAATGGTTTGGCTGCGGTTCGTAAAGCAAAGGTACAGCTTGCGTTAGCTACCGGTGAGCAGTGAGTAGTTAACAGGGCCCGGGTGCGACCTTTGTTCCGCTGGTATCTATTCACCAATAACTGTTCACTGCACCTCATGGCCCTTCGCATCCCCGTCCTCGTCCGCGGCGTCAACAACTTATCCGACGCGCGATACTGCGCCGGCATGGGAGCCGCCGGCCTTATTTTCACCCTCGACCCCGAGCTGCCCGGGGCCATCGACCCGGCCACGGTGAAAGAGTTGGCCGGCTGGGTTGCCGGCGTGGCGCTGATTGGCGAATTCGGCAGCGCCGACTTCGATCAGCTCGAAGCCGTAGCCGCCGCCTGCGGCCTCGACCAAGTGCTGTTGCACGAAGCCCCCCTGTTCATCCCCGGCCTCCACGCACCCCTGCCCTTCCCGGTGCTGCGCGAAACGGACCTCATCACGGCCCTGCAGGCCTTGATTGACCCCGAACTGGCCCACGACCTACGCAGCGCTGACTTCGCGCCCGCCGGTGGGGCCCTGTTGCTCACCCTGCCCGCCGGGGCCGACCTGTTGGGCTGGCAGCCTCAGCTAGCGGCCCTGGCACGGCAGTTTCCGCTGTGGATCGGCGGCACCTTCGCCGTGGCCGACCTACCCGGCCTCGTCAACGGGGTTCGCCCCTATGGCCTTGTGCTCCAAGGCGGCGACGAGCTGAGGCCTGGCCTGCGCGATTTTACCGGGTTGGAAGAGATTTTTGAGGCATTGGAAGAGGTTGAATAGCAAGAATTTTACCAGCCCGCACTTTACCAGCCCGCACGTTAATATGATCCATGCGCGGACTGATAAAACCCACGCTATTACAACCGAAAGCGCACGTACTTAATCGGCACGCCCACGGCGCGGTACTTCCCCTCAAAATTGGTTTGGATGGCCTTGGCTTCGGCAAAATCGGGGCCCGCTTCGGCGTACAGGTCGCGGGTGCACCTGTCTATAACGGCCCCTGGCCGGGCCCCCAGCATTTCAAGCGTGTAGTCGAACAGCTTTTCGCTGTCAGTCTTGAGGTGCAGTAGGGCCCCGGGGGCCAGCAGGTGCTGGTACAGGTTCAGAAACCGCGGCGACGTGAGGCGGCGCTTGATGTCACGGTCGCGGGGCCGCGGATCGGGGAACGTAATCCAGATTTCATTTAGCTCGCCTGGGCCGAACTGCGCGGCCAGCGCCAGGGCTTGCGCCCGCACGAAGCCCACGTTGGCCAAGCCCAAGGCGGCGGCGCGGGTACTGCCCGACCATAGTCGCTCACCTTTAATATCGAGGCCCAGAAAGTTGCGCTGCGGGTAGCGCTGGGCCAGCCCCACGGTATACTCGCCCTTGCCGCAGCCCACTTCCAGCGTCAGCGGATGGTCGTTGTGAAAGAAATCGGCCCGCCAGCGCCCGCCGAAGGCGGCATACTCGGCTTTGCCCGGCTCGATGACGTCGAGGCGGGTGGCATTATCGGCGAAGCGGTAGAGTTTGACGCGGGGCAAAGGACTGGAATGAGAAATGAGAAATTGCGGTAGATTGCGCTGTAGCGCGGACTTTGTAGTCCACGGCGTTGAACGACCATCAATGGATGAAGCGAGCGACGCGGACCACAAAGTCCACGCTATAGTCTTACTGATATAGCTCCGCCACTTCGGCCACCACAAAGGTGCTGCCGCCAATGAACACCACATCGTCGGGCGCAGCCGCCGCCCGGGCGGCGGCCACGGCAGCGGCCACCGAGCCATAGGCGCGGCCGGGGCGGCCGGCCACCGCCGCCAGCGCGGCCAGTTCGTCGGCCGGCAGGGCCCTAGGAAT